>CAZNYY010000035.1:0-11888 GCA_964577335.1 uncultured Oscillospiraceae bacterium
AATAGCCGTTTTTGCAACACGGGCAATCGTGCCGTATGCCGCAATAACAAATTCTGCATCCTCCGTTTGGTATTCCTCAACCCTTGTTTCGTTTTGCCTTATAAGGTCGTACATCCTGTATCTTTCCTTAACAACCCCCTCAAGCTCCTCAGGGTCAATAAAAAGGGAATTTACAACATTGTGTTTTCTCTTTCCCTCAGTGCCGTTTGTCGCCCAAGTTTTTTCGGGCAGCTCACGCTTTTTATTTTCTTCAAATGAAACCGGTTCCATCATCTGCCCCAACATTCCGTCACCCATAATCATCACCGGCATACGGTACATATCCGCAATATCAAACGCATCGTTTGTAATATCAACAGTTTCTTGAATTGAGCTTGGGGCAAGCACCACCATATGGTAATCCCCATGCCCGGCACCTTTCACCGCCTGAAAATAGTCACTCTGTGCAGGCTGAATTCCCCCAAGCCCCGGGCCGCCCCTTACAATGTTTACAATAACGCATGGCAGGTCACTGCCCGCTATGTACGAAAGCCCCTCTGCTTTTAGGCTTATTCCCGGGCTTGATGACGAGGTCATAGTTCTGACCCCTGCCGCCGCCGCACCGTAAACCATATTTATCGCCGCAACTTCACTTTCTGCCTGCAAAAACACGCCGCCCATTTTGGGCATACGTTTTGCCATATAAGCCGAAATCTCAGTTTGAGGTGTAATAGGATAACCAAAAAAATGACGGCAACCTGCCCTTATGGCAGCCTCGGCAATGGCTTCATTGCCTTTCATTAAAACCTTTTCACCCATATTTTTCTCCATTCCTACTTTATTTTTTACATATGCAAAATTATGTATACCCCTACTTTTCAACCTCAATAACCGTATCGGGGCAAATCATCGCACAGAAAGCACATCCTATACATTTTTCCATTTCAAGTACCTGTGCAGGATGAAAACCTTTTTTATTAAGTCTGTTATCCGCCATCTCAACAATTTTTTTAGGACAAACCGAAACGCAAAGTTCACACCCCTTGCATCTTTCCTCGTCAAATATTACTCTTGGCATTGCCACACCTCCAAATTTAGCTGCCAAAAGGCAGGTTTATATATAAATCAAGCCCCAAAACGGGGTTATTAATTTTACTTTTTATTTCCTCCGCCAAATCCCGTCTTACCGATGTAAAAGCTATGGGTATTTTAGTCTTTTTGCTTACACTCTCCGCAAGGCGCTGCCCCCCAAGTACAATGTCGGGCACGGTTTCCCCCGAAAGATGCGTGTTGTTTACAAGATGCGTTATTTTAAGGCGGCTTGAAGCCTCAATATTCCTCATCATCGCCTCCACATCGTCCACATTTTGCGTCATAGGTCGTCTTTCATTTATTACAAACAGCATTTCATAAGGTTCTCTCTCGAAATAACCAAAATACCTGCCAAGCGCCACTGCCCCGTCATCATCCCCGCCCACGTCAAAAACAACTGTGTGCCCACCGCCCGCAAAGACGGACATAACCGCCGGGGGCAGTGCCGGGATATCAATATTCGTATTTGCAAACGGCGGCAGGATAACCCTAACCCCCATATCCTCAAGGGTTTTTGCGGCATCAGCCGTGCGAAAATACGGGTTAACAATGTCCAAATCAACAATACTTGAACCTATTCCCGCATTTTTTGCAATATTTACTGCAACTTCTGTTTTTCCGCTGCCAAAATGCCCTACTATTATCTTAAATTTGCTCATTTTCAATATTTCCTATAATCTCGGTAACGCGGCTTTGAAACCTGTTCCCTGAAAACATTTTTCCGCCAACCTTTGCAATGCCCAAAACTGCCAGTATTAAAATTAAAAACGAAATTATATCCGCTTTAGCGCCGCCCGGCAAAAACTTTTGTAAAATTACCGTTGCGGCGACGGCTATTATTATCGGCAGAATATATGCAACAAAAGCCATGGTTAAGAGGCTTCCCGCATCCTGTTCAATTTTTACGATATGCCCGCGGGAAGCATTTATAGGGTTTTGCACCCATCGGGTAATTTCCCTGTCCTCGCAAAGGCTGCAACTGCCGCAATGCTCACCGCATGCGGTACTTCTTGTAATCTTAACAAAAGCCTTTTTCCCTTCGGTTTTAAGTACAATCCCGGTCTGTTCCATAATTCCTCCGAAAACGGTACAATCGTTATATAGTATTGTACCATATTACATCATAATTTGTAAACATAATAATTTGCCCTAAGCTATATCTCCAGAAACATTGCTTTTTCGTCATCTTTTGTGACCGACCACAAATTTTGAAGTATATTTTTGTTTTTAATTGACACATTTGCCATCATCTCGGCATCTTCTTCGGATACTTTCGGAATATTCGGCAAAAGCCGTGAAATAAGTTCACAAAACTCGTCAATCCCGGGCAAGTGCATTGCGGAAAACACCTTTGCAGCCTCACGGGGCGCATATTTTTCCGCACGCCTTAAAAATGGCGGCAGCAACGCACCGTTTGCAAAACCGTGGGGCATATCCATAAAATAGGTTAGCGAATAACCCATTGAATGAATTATCGTGGTACCCGTATGGGTAATTGCCACCCCCGCAAGCATGGAGGCGTACAAAAGCCGCTCCCTTGATTTTGGGTTTATCGGGTATTTTAAGGTGTTTTCAATTTCCTCGCCCAAAATACCAATTGCCTCACGGGCTATATACTCGCTTATATATGAATTTCGTTTGCACAAAATACTTTCAACAGCATGACTTAATGCGTCAAGAGCAGTATGAACAGCAACATCTGCGGGCAGGCTTTTTGTATATCTATGGTCCAAAAACGCAAGTTTCGGGAACATATGGTCACCTTTTACCGTAACTTTCGGGTTTTCCCTGTCAATGGTAAGCACCGAATAAGGGGTCACTTCACTGCCTGTGCCGGCAGTGGTCGGTATTGCGGCTACCGGAAGCGGCAAGTTTTTAGTTTCGCCGTATATCTCCATGGGTTCTATCCTGTTTGTTGCATAAACCGCTGCGGCTTTTGCCGCATCAAGCGGAGATCCGCCGCCTATTCCGATTATAAAATCCGCCCCAAACTCCGCCGCCTTTCCACCCGCTTCGTATGCATTTAAAACAGTGGGGTTATTTAAAACGCCGTTATATATTTCATATCTAATCCCCTCGTCCGTAAGCGCCGCCAAAACATCGTCAAGCGCACCGCTTGCGGCGGCAGACGAGCGACCGCAAACGATAAGTGCCTTCTCACCCAAAGCTTTAAACAAATGTTTATTTAGTATCAAGCAGTTTTCGCCGCAAAAGACTTTTGTAGGCATAAAAGATCTCATAAACAATCCCCCCAAAATTAATTTCACCCCGAGCTATCAAAACCCGGGGTGTATCTTTAATGGTTTTCCAGCGCATCCCTCAGCCAGTATTCCGCTATGTCCATAGCTTTATACATACCGTCCCTCTCAGCTTGTTTTATAACTTTTCCCTTGCCGCCCCCGTTTGTCATCAGCTGAATTGAAATGCCGGTTGACAATTCAATATCCTTAACCTTTTTTGAAGAGTTTATAATGAGCAGTATAATATATTTATCAGTGGGATTTCCATAATAAATCATATTGCCTCGCCTTACAAGAGGCTTTTCCTTGAAATATAAAACATTCTCGTTCATTCTCACACCCCCGATATTCTATATATAATAATATATCACAAATCGTAAATTATGTAAAGTATTATTTGTTTTAGGTTTATAATACAGAAATAATTAAAAAAAGTCTTGAAAAATTTCACAATATAATGTAGACTATAAAAAGGCGGACAGTGCCCGCCGATATAATGCTTTTAGTTTTGTGGCAGGTAACTGATTTTAGGGTAATTTAAGTATCATTTTTATGTTTGCGCCATAAGTACGCAAGCCGTATAAATAATACAACTGGAGGTTTTTTAAGTGATAAGTGCAGGAGAATTTAGAAATGGCATAACCTTTGAGTTTGAGGGCAATGTTTTTCAAATTGTTGAATTTCAGCATGTAAAACCGGGCAAAGGCGCAGCATTTGTGAGAACTAAATTAAAGAACGTAATAAACGGGGGAATGGTTGAAAAAACATTTCGGCCGACGGACAAAATGCCGAGAGCGCATATAGAGAGAAAGGATATGGAATATCTCTACAACGACGGGGATCTGTATTATTTTATGGATCCGGAAACCTATGAGCAGATGCCGCTTAACGCCGCTCAATTGGATGATGCGTTGGAATTTGTAAAGGAAAATATGCAGGTTAAAATTCTTTCGTACAAGGGCAATGTTTTCGGTGTGGAGCCGCCTAATTTTGTGGAACTTCAGGTTACTCAAACCGACCCAGGGTTTAAGGGCGACACTGCGCAGGGCGCTACAAAGCCTGCAACGCTTGAAACAGGAGCAGTTATTCATGTTCCCCTGTTTATCGACGAGGGCGACATGATAAGGGTTGATACCAGGTCGGGAGAGTATATGGAACGTGCATAAAGGTTATAATTATTAAAAAGGAGAGATTATTATGGAAAATTTAGCTGAAAAGGTTGCATATCTAAAGGGTTTACAGGAAGGGCTTTCCATTGACGAAAGCAAGCCGGAGGCAAAACTGTTAAACAAAATTATTGAGGTTCTTGATGACATGGCTAGCGAAGTGCTTGCAATTATTGACACTGAGGACGAGCTTCAGGCGCAGATTGATGAGATAGACGAAGATTTGTCATTTGTTGAGGAATTTCTTTTTGACGAAGGCGATTGGGACGAGGACGATTTTGACTGTGAAGACATTGAATGCCCCAATTGCGGCGAATTGATTTATCTTGATGCGGATTTGCTTGAAGATGACGAAGAGAGCATTGTGTGCCCCTCATGCGGCGAGCATATTGAGCTTGAGTGTGAATATGGTTGCGACGGGTGCATGGATGAAGACCAGGAGTAAGTTGTTTTAGTTATAATGGGGATATAAGCCGTGACGGCTTATATCCCCTTATATTTACTTCATTTTTAAAGATTTCTCCAGCCGTCCGGCAAGCTCTAATGCCTTCTCGCTCATGGTATAACCTCCGCCGTTTACATCTACCCTGCATGAAACGGGTTGTACCTCATACATCAGTTCGCTGCCCCAAACCTCTTTAACTGGGATGTAGCCGTGACTGCCGCCGTTGCTAAGCTCTGCCACCATATTTTTCTGCGAAGGCGAATTTTGCTTAATGTATATCCCAAACTGGTTGAATACCTCTCCGGGCAGTGCATAAATATAGCAATCCCCTACACGGATGACCTGTATATTAACATCTATTTCTTCATCCGAAAGCTTTGCCATCTCCAAAACGGCTTGTGCCGAAATTGCTTTGGTTCCTATATCCCCCGGATTTGAAAAATTAAAAGTCCTTGTCGCTCCCTTGGCCATTTCCAAGGTTTCACGGCATTCTTTTAAAGTTTCCTCATCAAAAGAGCGGCGTTTTAGCCCCACCTTCTCCTTTTTGGAATCTACCGTAAGCTCCGAAAGATATTCGCCGTTTACAAGCGCCCTTTTCACTTCCTCCGCCAATTTTACGCCCATGGATATATGCTTTTGATTGATATTTTTGTCCTTAGAATGTACATCAATATGGTTTACATTGCCGCAGGCACCTGTCAGGAATACCGTTATAAAATCTTCACCGTAAGACTTTTTCAGTTCTTTCGAAAGTATGGAGGCATAATCCCCGCTAAGTTTTGTGCCGCCCACACAGTCCAAGTGGCAGGCAAAATTAATTATTGCACCCACAGGCTTTTGCGCCTCATTCTCAAAATAAAGAATTGATACATCAGGGTCTATTTCTCCGAAAGCCTCCACAATATCAGGGTTTCCAATACCCGGATTTGTGCGAATAGTACCATCTTTCATCTTGAAATTCCGCACAAATGAAATGGTATTCTCTTCCCCGAGAGCGTATTTCACGTTTGTATCCTCTATGCGGTTTTTGGCAAGTTCAACACAGTCCGCCAAATAGTCGTACAGTGTTTCAAGATAAACCCTATCTTCCCATTTGATATCACGAAAATGAAGGTGCTTGTCAGCCTGTATTCTCATCGGTGGTCCCGTATGCGTATGAGTTGCACATAAAAGTACTTTCTCAGGTTTAATTCCTGTCCGTTCGAAAACCCTTTTTGTAACAGCTTCATGAATTTCTCCGTTTAAATCCAGTGCATCCAGTGCTAATACGGCAACCTCATTCTCCCCATCATTTATTACTGCCGCCTTGCCGTAAAGCCTGTCAAGCACATCCTCGGCATATCTCTCGCTAAAATATCCCGGTATGTACGAACCCATACGAGGGGTTATTTCCTTTTCGTAAAATCCCGCTTTTAACATATTATACAAACCCCCGATTATTATAAGTTCTGCCCGGTAACCATGCGGACAGAATGCAAGTTTTCAGCCTTTAAAAATTATATGAAATGCTTACCTTTTCTTCCGTTTGTGCAGATTTTACAACAGCTTCACAAGCCGCCACAGTGGACGCACCTTGGACACCGTCCGTTGTCACCGGTCTGCCCTCGGCTATGCAAGCGCAAAAGTCCTGAACCTCGGCACGGAAATTGTGATTATTAATAGCAATCGGAATTTTCATTTCAATACCCATTTGCGTTCTGTTTTGGAATTCTTCCAAATCAGTGAACTTCTCCAAGAACAATGAAAGTGTAGGACTTTGGTTATCCACAATAATTGTTCCCTTTGTGCCGTAAATGACTGTTCGCATTGTGTACGCCCTTTTACAGCCTATGGAAGTCATTATTTTCCCTATAACATCGTTTGGAAACTTCAACACGCCAACAGTGCAATCACTTATCGGCCAGCTTGTAAGTACCTTATTGTTTGCGAATGCGAATGCATCTGTGGGGTCTCCCGCAATCATCCTCAAAAGATCCATCGCATGGCAGCCGCCCCCGATAACCGGATGCCTCTCCGGAGTAACTCTCCATCCACCCTCTCCGCCTATATGTGAATAGTCATGTGCATATTCAGATTCTATAAAAAACAAATCCCCTATTTCCCCGTTGTCCACCATCTGTTTTGCGGTGATAAAGCCGGGGGTATATCGTCCTATCTGCCCCACCATAAGCTGTTTATCGCTTTCGCGTGCAGCCTGCACCATATCCTTGCATTCTTCAACGGTTAGCGCCATGGGTTTCTCGCACAGAACATGTTTTCCCGCAGCAAGAGATTCAATCGTTATTTGTTTATGTAACTGGTCGGGCAGGGGAAGTGTCACTGCATCTATGTCATCTCTCCTCAAAAGTTCCATATGGTCTGTATATATATGCGGTATATTATATTCCTCCGCCCTTTTTTCAGCCCTTTCCCTGATAACATCACTAATTGCTATAACTTCACAATTATCCGCCTGCATTATTCCCGTCAAATGTGTTGTGGAAAAGGCCCCCGCACCTATTACCCCAAGCTTTACCTTCTGCATAATTAAATGTTCCCCCTCAATTTTTTATGAATTATATATAATATAACAAACCCGATATTGCCTGTCAAGCTATTTTATTAATTGTTTTTGTTAAATTGTATTTAAATTGATAGAACCCTTTTTCCTTCCACGAATGTTTAAAACCGTCAAACCGTAAACCCCTTCACCGTTGTTTGTTATAATCTTTTATAACGCACTCTACCAATCATGCAGCCCTAAAAAACAGAGGGGCTGACAACTTAAGTCTGCCCCTCTGTTTTTTCAACTTCCCTGTTTATAGTTGTTTAAATACTGAGTGGGAGTGATACCCATAATCTTTTTAAATGCACGCCTGAAAGACCCGTCTGATGCATACCCCACACTACGGGCAACCATCTCAATCTTTTTATTTTTCAGTAGCAGCTTACATGCCTCATCTATTCTTATCCTCTCAAGATACTCCGAAAAATTCTCTCCAACCTTACTTTTAAAATATTTTGAGGCATAATCCGGCGAAAGCTTGCAAAACTCCGACAGACTGTGTCTGTTGAAATCCGGGTTTTGATAATTTTTGTAAACATAGTCTATCAAACTGCTTGCTAATAGGGCGTCATTTTGTTCGGTTTTATCAACACTGCTTTTTACAATCATGTCTGCAATGGTTTTAAACTTTTCAAAAACATTGGGATGAAGGGAATCATTTCTTATCTTGTCAAGTATAAGGATAATCGTGCTTTTGCTCTCATCGTCGATTCTGCATTCAGCCATACTGCTTTGAATTAACAGCTTCAACTCATGTATCAAACCTTCAATTTCACTCTTCATAAGCACTATATTTGTTTGATTAAAGTAAAGCAATCGGTCAAGTGCTTTATTAAATTCCTCATTATTCCCGGCTTTAAGAGCAAATTTCATGTTTTGCTTTAGCCTTGCGGGGAAGTAGTATGAATTGCGGGCTATTTCCTCCGCAATGGTACACCAGATTATATTTTCACTAAGAGTTTGTATTCCGTTGCTTAGGGAATTTCTCGTTTCCTCAAAAGTTCCGAAAGCATCAATCAAAGAATGATAAGTATGGCTTACAGCAAATTTAAACCTGATAGTTTCCCTGCCTTTAAAAAGCCGAACGGCACGGGTTATGCCTTCTTCCAGAAACGTAATATTTTCTGTTTCTATATTCTTGTCAAATGCGAATATAAAAACTTCTATATTCTCTTTAAAATCCATTGACAAGAACTTCAAACTGTTACTTAGGGTTTTGTTAAACAGCATTTTTGCGGCGAACAATTCCTTGTATGAAACAGCCTCGTCAAACACAAATTCAACCATTGTTGTGATATACATTTCGTGTTTAAAATTAATGTTCAAAAGCTCCATTTGCTCATTTAATTCATCATCGTTTTCAAATTCTCCTTTAAACAATAAATTCATTAAATTACTTTTTGACTTCTCATGATTTAATGCCAACTCGTCTGACATGACAGTCTCCCTTTTTGCTATTTTGTCAAACAAACCTTCTAAGTTTTTTGAGTTTATATATTCGTTTCCGTTGTTTTTTGATACCTGACTAAGAAATTTGTCCACAGGTGAGATATTTTTTTTAATAACAAAAAAAGCTACCACGGCACTTATAAACAAGAAAAGTCCCATTATCAGCATTAATATCTGTTTTAAATATTTATAGCCTTCCTTATAACTATCAGGGTCTGCAAAAACCTCATAATCCACCAGTTGATGACTAAACCGATATGCTGTAAGCTCCTTATTGTTTTCAATATCCCTGCACGATAAAAGGACGCCTCCTTTTTTGTCATACAAATTAATGTTTAACGGAATATCAATGGTTTCTTTAAAGAAATTCAGTAAATCATCCTTTTTTGACATGATAATGAATTGACCTGTAATATCTGCACTTCCCATAGGCACCGAATGCAGGCAAACCACATAATCATCTGTGCTGTCAAGGAAGAAATAATCATTGGCATCCATTAGCTTTATAAAATTATTTCTAAGTAAAACATCACTTCTTAACTGTTCGTATGACAATTCGCCCCATTTAATTGCATTATTATAAGCGGGACGAACATCAAATCCTCCCGCAGGTGTCAACAAATAATCGTTATGGGGCGTATAGAGATATATATTTGAAACCTTAGAATCTGTGGTCATATAATTGGAAAGCAAGTTTATTACCTGAATGGATTTTGTGCTTCGCTTGCTTTCCTGGGTTATATCTACATATTCATTTAAAGTGTTGTTTGCCGCTAATTGTGTGGCACATGTACTCATGTAAACAAAGGTGTTGTTCGCCTCTATAACCGCTTTTTCAATTTCATTTTTATAATGAATTGCACTTTGCAAATTCAAGGTGTGGTTATTCATACCAAAAAATAAAAAACAGGCGCATAGGGGCAAGGCTAATATGTATATATATGACAACATAAATTGTTTAAAAATATTTGAATGCCTTTCCATATCAACCCCGCCCTCATTTTCCCACATTACGCATTAATCAAGACTTTTTGCGAGCCTTTATTTCATCTCGTGTTCACACTATTCGTGTCCACACTATCTAAATCTGATTTTTCCGCTATCATTCCAAGAACTTTTGCCACCTCTGCCCTGCTCGCAGGGGCTTGCGGGTTGAAATTGCCTTGCTCGTCCCCGCCCAAAACCCCTGCATCCCTAAGCAACTTGAAGGCTTCATATGCGTACCCGGAAATATCCGTTTCGTCACCGAGCTTTGCCAAATCTCCCTCGCTTTGCAGAGTGATGTCTGCATACTCCAGGCACCGCACAATCATAACAGCCAAATCCTGACGGGTAATGCTTCTCGCTGTGCCAAACTGCGTTTCGGAAATACCGTTAACAACCCTCAGTCTGTAAGCTGTCGAAACATAGGGAGCAAACCAACTGCTTTTATCTACATCTTCAAACACTTCAGATATTGTTTTGTCTGTCGCAATATTAAATGTCAGAAGCAGCATCTTCAAAAACTCTTCTCTTGTTACATGACCCTCGGGCCTAAAAGTGCCGTCCCCATAGCCGCTTACAACGCCCATATTATATAATTTAATAATATAGTCCTTGGCCCAGCTTGTATCCTCAATGTCATTAAAAACTACGTCGGCGGGGGTATTTTCTTCCTCTTTAGGCGTCTCCTCGCCGCCGGTGCCGCCCCCTTCTGAAAACGCAGCGCTGCCTGTATACATAACACTGCCTCCGCCTCCTCTGCTACCGCCGCCTCCAGAGCCGCTTCCATAATTATCGTCTACAAGCGTTACCGTAAACTGTCTTACAGTCGTCCCATCTCCGTTTGTAACCGTCGCACTAAGAACCACATCAACTTTTGAAGCCCCAAAAGGTCTTTTAACCGCTCCGGTGTTGTTGTCCACTATAAGCGGAGCCGATGTCCACGTTATCTTTGAGCCATACAGTTTCCCTGTCTTAGGTAAGATTAGATTTCCCCTTACCCCAGTGGGAGATTGCCCCGCCGGCACCAAATCTTCCAAAGTAATGGCATAAGCATCTCGTACATCGGGGCTTGATGCCTCCAAAGTATTTTTTAATATTGTAATTTCTATTCCCGTGCCCGCCTGCTCCACATCATCAAGTGTATATATAGGCACTAAGTTTACTGTTTTATCTCCGTCCGTGTGTTTAGGGCGTGTGATTTCACCGGTTACCGTATCAACCAAACCTGCAAGTTCTGCCGGCAAAACGGTCCATTTTACCCCAATCCCGTAATCAGCCAAGTTCGGAAGCTGCAAGTCCGTTTCAACAGCCTTGCTTGATGTATTGGAGCCCTTTATATCGTCAAATGTATACGGTGAATTTTCAATAATACTCTCTATTTTCTCCCGTGCATTTTCCGCAAGTGCGGAAATAATTATGCCTATGGGCGTACCTTCCAGTGAACGTCCTGCTACGGAATATGTTGGTATCAGGTTTACGCTTTGGCTTCCCTCGCTGTACGAAGGCTGTGTTACAAGCCCTGATGCGGCATTTACAAATCTTGATGCAAAGCTTGGAGATACCGACCACATAACATTTGCATCCCCCTTCTTTGACGGCAAGCTTAAATCCTCTGTTACATTATTCATATCGGTGTTTTCACCCTTTATATCGTCAAATGTATACGGCGGATTGTCCGCATCCTGCAACTTTTCTTCCGGCGTTTTTTTAAGAGTTTGCATGGGGGAAATTTTAATATTGTCAACCCATATGGTACGCAAAGCCCCTGCTGTCGTACCCCCAATTGTAACACCCGTTAAGCCCCGCAGAAAATTACTTCTGAAGTTTGTACCTTCGGGACTTATTCCTTCGGGAACAAAAGTCTTTATAACCCTCGGCGTGTCCCCAAAACCCTCTATCACCGCTTCAATGGTTCCATCCTCAAAATCAAAGTCAATAGTAATATGCACCCAGTTTCCAGAGGATGCTGCCGATAACATGGGAGCGGT
>CAZNYY010000036.1:0-11887 GCA_964577335.1 uncultured Oscillospiraceae bacterium
CTTCAAATTTTGTACACTGAAGGATGTCCTCAACCGTTATTGTATACAAGCCTTTTATTCTTCTGCTTTCCCTTACCCCCGTCTGTGCTGCCGACATAAGTATCTGACTGTTTTCAAACCCCTCGACATTTTCCTTTAAGAATGTATACAATTCATACATTTGCTCCCTCGCCTCAAACTCTGCCGCTGTAAGGTCCTCCGCATTAATAGGAGATTTGCCTAAAATCCTGGTAGAATTGAAATGCAAAACATCGTCTACCATATGAGGAAACAGCAGAATATTTTCTCTTTGGTTTTTTATATGTCCCTTCTGTTGAAACTCTTTGTAGAGTGCCTGCATGTTTTCTCTGTTAAGTTTTGCGTTGTCAACCCCTGCCACACGAAAGCACAATGTCATGGGCTGGCAGGCACCGTCCTCGCTCCGCCCTATTTCAAATTCACACCCAGCATATGCGGACAAATCCGCATCTCCCGTAGCATCCACAAAATATTTTGCCGAAAACTCCGCACTGCCTGATTTATTAAAGACCGACACGGACTTTATCCGCCCGCCTTCGGTGCTTACACCCGTCACATAGGTATGAAATAAAACATCAACGCTATTTTCTTTGACCATTCTGTCCAAAACCAGTTTTATAATTTCCTCGTTAAAAGTAGCACGGGTTTGATGTAACTTTTTGGCGCCTTTAAACTCAGGAAGCCCATGGGGGTGCAAACCTCCAAGTTCATCAAGCCCGTCAATTATTTTTATAAACAATCCCGCATTTACAAGGTCACATGTTTCATCACGCAGAGTATATCTCATAAACGGATTCACAAGTCCTGCCGTTGCCATTCCTCCCAGATACCCGCATTTTTCCAAAAGAAGTACATTAAGACCTTCCCTCGCTGCCGCCACCGCTGCCGCCACACCCGAAAGCCCGCCGCCTGATACGATTAAATCATAATTTTTCATTAATATCCTCCTAACAAAATAATCTCAGCTTACATTATTTTAACACAATATAATTCAAAAGTATCAAACTATTCAGACAAATTATAGTACAAATCAGCCGTATCACTTCTTTTGTATGGAGTTTCTATATTCGTTAGGAGTAATGCCAAACACCCTTTTAAACCTTCTTATGAAATATGTGTCACTTTCATACCCCACTTCGAAAGCTATTTCAATAATTTTCTTACCTGTAGTTCTGACAAGCTGCGCCGCCCGCTCAACACGAATTCTGTTTAAATAATCGCTGAACGAGCAGCCGATTTCCCTTTTAAAAAGCTTGCTCAAATAATCAGGATTTATAAAATATGTTTTTGCTAAAAGCGACAGTTTTAAATTACTGCTGTAATATTGATTGCAATATTCCGCAACCGAGCTTACTATATGGCTTTTGGCCGGCGGCAAAACCGTCTTTTTTTCATTTAAAACCGATAATATAACATCTCTTACTATCTGCGCCGCAGCAAAACATTCTTCCCTGCTTTGCAGAACCTCAAGAGAGGATACTTCCCTGTGCAATTTTTCAGCCAAAACCCCTGTACGCCTTTGCATAAGCCCTGTGCGCCGCCGTATGTCCTCCCCGTCACTTTCCATCATTGTGTTGCCGATATATATAATGCAAACCAAAGTCCCATCATGTATAACGGGATAAATGACCTGCCTAACCCCTAAAAAGCATCTGCCCACATACGGCTCCTTTATGCGCACGCATTTCATAACCGACACGGCTTTGCATTTAATGCAGAGGTTATGCCCCTTTTTAGTTGTTTTGGCCACATTGCAAAAGCTGCTGTCATGAATTAAATACCGTCCCGGCAGTTTAAGACCGCAAACGCTGTTGATACCCGCAAAATCATGTATACTTATATGCATTTTGCGATTTTTCAGCATAAAGTCAAGTGCCTGCTCCAGCCTGCTTTTTTCCATAACCCCTCCGTAATACTCATGTTCCGGATTAATTTAAAAAATCCTCCCTCTGAGGGGTGAAAACATCAACAATCACCGAGTCCTCAAGCGCCAAAACACCATGGGCAGCATCCTTGGGGATATAAATACTGTCACCCTTCTCCACAATCTTTTTGTTGCCGGCAATATCAAACTCAAAACTGCCGCTTGCTATGTAGCTTATCTGCTCATGCGGATGCTTATGAACTTCCCCTACCGCACCTTTGTTAAAGGACACCTCAACCATCATTAAACCGCCGTCATGCGCAAGTATTTTTCTTGTAACGCCGTCTCCGCATGGTTGGGATATCGTATCAATATTCTTAACAAACATAAGTCACTACATCCTTTCAACTTCATTATATGTATATTATATGATTTCTCCGTCAAACAGTCAAGGTGCTTCGTTTTGTATAAGCAGATAATATCTTTGGCATAAAAAAAGTATCAAAATTTCAAGTTTTTAAAATTTTGATTAAAATCACCAAAACATTGTGAGGTTTAACATATCCTCGTCAAGCATGAGAAGTGCCACCCGCCTTTGTTCAAACGAGTCTGCCCTAAAGCCGTTATATTCACCGACGGCAGCCGAATAATTACCGCCTCTCTCATATGCCAAAATCATATTTTCAAGGGATTCGGTTGCAAATTGTGTATTAACCATTGCCCACCAAAGCTCCATCGCCGAGTTTGAAAACCCGTACGGCTCTTTGTACACTTTAAAAGCATCCGCCGCCGCCGACAGCCTGTTTGAAAAACCGGCAAACTCCTGTGACAGCGCAGCACCAAAGGTTCTGTTTTCCATTGCCGATAGAACCCTTTGGTGCAAATAATCCCCTTCCGCCAAGAGAAGAAGATTGCCAAAAAAATGCGCTTTTATGTATTCAATCTCATCATCAAAAAACTCCACGTCGGTATTAAATATGTCCGCCTGTTTTTTAACCGGGTCAAACAAAACATCGCCCACGGCGTTAATATCCCGCAAACGAACTGCCGTTCTGCCGTTTAAATTGTATGCGGGGATTTCGTTTCCCCGAAAGAAAACCCGAATGTCGGTACTGTGAATATCAAACAGCTTTGTACCAACGGGAATGCCGTTATATGAAGGCACAACAGGCTCCTGCGGTTTACTGAAATCCCTGAAAAAATCAACTCTCTTCGCCCCTTCATCCCAAAAAACCGTATAACCGTAATTCTCCAAATCCCTTACCAATACCACGGTTGACCCGCCTATATTGTACGATGGCACCAGAATATAATCAATATAAACCTGAATGTCCGTACTTAAAACACTTCCCACAACTTGGGCATTTGCAGTCGTACAAAGCAATACCGCAGTCAAAAAGGCAGTCAAAGTTTTTTTCATTTGTTTTCACCTCAGGTATATTTTAACCTTATTTCAGTATTTTTGCAACAGCTTTTTATCAGGAAAGGCTTCCATAATTTTTCAGCATCACGCTTCTCTGCGCCCTTAACTTTTCAATATCCCTTGCAATATTCTCCCTCACCACGGGATTTGCATATGAATATTTTGTGCAAAGATTGATATATTCATTGGTAATGTCCTGCATTTTTTTAATTTCATTTTCACTCACCGTGTAAATAGGTTCTGTTACAAAGTTCATATTACCATCTCCCTTCGCTATGATTACAAACTTATTATATGCAGGAGAGTGAATATTAATCGGCAAAAAACATAAGTTTAACGATTAAAATAAGCTATGGTACATGCACCTTGCGCAAAAGATGTATAAAAAAACGGCAGACCCGAAATCTGCCGTTTTTTTATTTTAGAACTTTTTGCCGCAGGCGGAGCAATATGCCGCCTCATTATCAGTCTCTTTATTACATTCACTGCAAACCTTAATATCCTTTACTTCGCACAGTCTTTCCTTTAAATCATTTATGTTTTCAAAAACATCATCAATAGCGCTGCACTTTTCAAGATATTCATCCTCAGGTTCCTCACCGTTTTTGTAAGCATCATAAATCATTTCGCCCATTTCTTTCATTGTTTGGGCAATTTTTGCCTCGGCATCCGATATGGCAAATTTAATTTTTGTGGTTTCCACTATTTCATTAGACTTTTTTGCAGCCGTTTTTGCCGTTTCGTAAATTTTGTTTTTCAAGCTATCCAATATTTCCAAAAAAACCCCTCCCTTTCTAACATACTACACCTTAAAATACTTTGCAATTGTTGAAATTGCATTGTCCTCGGCAATCAGAGAACCGTATTCCTCTAAAAAAGCTTCTCCCGCACGCACTGCGGACATCCTGCTTCCAAACTCCGAAAGTTTAGCCTTTGCATATCCCGTATTCAAAAGATGACCGTCAAACTTCACCAGCAAATAGTATGTTCCCTCATGTATATACAAGCTGCTTTTCTCCCCGGAGAAATTCCACTGCTGCGCCATTGCACAAAGGTCCTCAAAATCTCCGAACATATATACAAAAACCTCGTCCTCTTGCCGGCTGGTAAGTTTTTTCACCCTGTACCGATGTTTCCCTGTTTTTTTACTTCTTTCTGTTTCAACAACATCGTCAATTCTCGTTACAAATAATATTATCCCGTCATTCTTGTGAGGCAGCGCCTCAATCACAAGTCTTGAATTTTCAACTTCAAATCCGGTTTCAAACTCCGCCCTTTTTATAAGCGTCCAAAAAAGCTCCTGTGCTTCCGGTGAATCCCCTGCGAAGCTTTCAAAGCTTACGCCCCACCTTTCCATATCGTCACTTGTTACCGTAACTTTTATCCTGTTATTGCTGACTTTTTCGATTTTCACGAAACATCACCACCTATAACTTTTAATATAGAGATGATCGCCGTGCCCGACGAGTGGCAACACCCGTCATGCAATATCTCAAACTACAACTCTATTATACTATATGAAGCGGGACTTGAGAAGTATATAAATATTAAACTTTCTTTACATTCTTATTTTTACATATAGTGGTTGCCTTTGCTTAAAAGTCGTAATATACTTAAAATTCCCTCTTTTTGCTATATCAAATCCGCCGAGGGCCTCCCCCGCAGACAGTATCTGTATATAATACACCGCAAATATATTATACTACAACCGCCCCTAAAAAGCAAGCTTTGTATAACCCCAAAAGTTTTGACCATTTACCAAAAAACGCATCCGAAAATGCGTTTAAAACCAAATAAATATTTTCTGTACAGCTATATTCTGCCGTTTAGTCATGAAAAACACTTCGGTTTTGCCATATATAAATAATCCCCGAAACCGCCGTCAGTGCTGTGGCAATATACACGAACACATCCGTCAGTATAGCTGAACCCAGAAAAATACCCACTAAAACCGCAACCATCTGTAAAACGGTTTTAATCTTACCAAGCCCGCCTGCGGCTATTACTTTCCCTTCCGACACCGCCACAAGCCTAAGCCCCGTCACCAAAAATTCCCTCGCAAGTATCACCATCACCGCCCAAACGGCGACCACCCCCTCCGAGAGCAGGCACAAAAGCGCACCTGTTATCAGCAGTTTGTCCGCAAGAGGATCCATAAACTTACCGAAATTTGTAACAATGCTATTTTTCCTTGCAATGTATCCGTCAAGCCAATCGGTAGCAGATGCCACCGCAAAAACTGCTGCGGACACCGCAATTTGCCCCCTCAAATAAAGAACCATAAAGAGCGGAACCATCAACATCCTTAAAACCGTCAGCTTATTCGGCAGGTTCAATCTCAACCTCTCCTATCAAATCATAATTTACGGCAGATGTAATTTTTACATCCGAAAATTCACCCGGTGCATATACATTTTTGGTTTTTATGTAAACTTTACCGTCAATTTGGGGCGCATCAAACTGGCTTCTGCCGTAATACAGCCCGTCCGCACTGCCCTCTATCAAAACCTTGATAACTTTCCCAATCTTTTCATTATTTTTCTCATCAGCTATGCGCTGTTGAATTTCCATCAGCTTATTGTACCGCTTTTCCTTTGTTTCCTCGTCAATTTGCCCGCCCAGCGAATATGCGGGGGTGCCCTCCTCCCTGGAGTATTTAAAAACCCCCAGCCTGTCAAATTGCATATCCTCCGCAAATTTACAAAGCCCCAAGAAATCTTCCTCCGTCTCTCCGGGGAAACCCACAATTATAGAGGTTCTTATAACCGCCTCGGGAATTTCTTCCCGTATTTTAAGAAGTAACTTAGCGATACCCTCTTTGCGGCTTTTTCTGCCCATTCGTTTAAGCACGCTGTTTTCGGAGTGCTGAATGGGAATATCAAAATACTTTGCCATTTTATCATTGTTTTTTATAACTTTTATAAGCTCGCCATCAATCATCTCGGGATATGTATATAAAACCCTGACAAGCGCCAGCCCCTCTATTTCACAAAGCCCGTTTAAAAGCTTTGGCAAAACCGCTTTCCCGTATATATCAAGCCCGTATCGGGTTGTGTCCTGCGCTATCACGTTGATTTCCCGAACACCCCCCTCGGCAAGCTTTGCCGCCTCCGCCAGCACATCTTCGGTTTTTCGGCTGCGGTATTTGCCCCGTATCATGGGAATGGAGCAATATGTACAATGATTGTCGCACCCCTCCGCAATTTTCAAATACGCCGTGTATGACGGTGTGGAAAGTATCCTTGGCAGGGTTTCGGGGTATTCCCTGTTCTCGTACCCGAAAAACTCCATATCGCTTGATTTTATTATATCAACAATTTCCGAAAACCTTCCAACACCCACCACCGCATCAACCTCGGGCAGCTCACGCAAAACCTCGTCACGGTATCTCTCTGCAAGGCAGCCCGTCACAATAAGTTTTTTCAGTCTGCCGCCTTCCTTGTGGCGTGCCATTTCCAAAATAGTGCTTATCGCTTCCTCCTTGGCAGAATCAATAAACCCGCATGTGTTTATAATAATCACATCCGCCTCTGCCTCGTCATTTACAATTTTAAAGCCGTCCGCACCTACAAGCCCCACCATTATTTCCGTATCAACCAAATTCTTTGAGCAACCCAAAGAAACAAAACCGACATTAATCATTAAATTCCTCTTTCACCGTAAACAAAGTTTTAAAAGTGCTGTTTATATCATCCGCTCTAAAACCCTTGTTGTAAAAATAATTTTTTATTTTTTGGGCGGTTTTATAATCAACGGTTTTCCCCTCGCCGTATTTTTTTATCATTTCCGCAGACACGTCAAATTCAATCTCCTCAAGGGCAGTGTTTATTATGTCCTCCTCCACCCCTCGGTTTTTAAGCTCGTACCGAATCCTCGTCGGTCCAAGCCCCCTAAACCTTGCCGCATCACGGGAAAACCTTCGTGCATAATCCTCATGGTTTATGTAGCCCATATCGGCATAGTAGCTTACGGCTTCTTCTGCACTATCCCGCTCATGCCCCTTGCGAACCAGTGCATCCAGAACCTCTTTTTGTGTTCTCGGCCGCAAAAGTATAAGCCTTAAAGCATCGGAATAAATCTTGTCCATCAAATCCTCCGTCCCCTACATAAACTTGGCAAGCACATAATTTGCAAGGTCAAGCCCCCGTTCGGTGAGTCTTATATTACCGCCGCACCTCTCCAAAAGACCATCTCCCACAAGCGTGTCCACAGCAGGGTGTCCCCTGTCCAAAACACCTTCCAAAAGCCTAAGCCCAAGTATATAATACTCCCGCTCCCGCTCCGCCCCGTCTATAAACTCTCTGTCCGCCGACGGGTCGGCAGACCCTATATATTCTTTGATGCCACAAATATTACCATATCGCTCATTCTTATAATATGAATGCGCCCCCGCACCAATACCTATATATTCCTCTCCCGTCCAGTATTTCGTATTGTGGCGTGAATAAAAGCCGTCCTTTGCAAAATTAGATATTTCGTAATGACGAAACCCCTCGTCCCCAAGCCTTTTAATTATTGTCCTGTACATCTGCCGCTCTGTGTCCTCATCGGCAAGTTTAAGGGTATCACGCATTTCATAAAACCTTGTTCCCTCGTCAACCGACAATGAGTATGCGGAAATATGCGAAACGGGCAGACTTAGCATCTTATCCAAGGTGTGCCCAAGGCTTTTTATTGTTTGCCCCGGCGTGCCAAACATTATGTCCGCCGAAATATTTTTAAAGCCCGCATCCCACGCACGCATCACAGCATTTTCGGCACAGGTCGGCGTGTGAACCCTGCCAAGTGCCAAAAGTTCATCCGCATTAAATGACTGCACCCCTATACTGATGCGGTTAAAACCGCTGTTTTTAAGTTGTACAAGCTTCTGGGTGTCACTTGTACCTGGGTTTGCCTCTATTGTTATTTCGCTTTCGTTTTCAAGATAAAAATGCTCCCTGGCCGCAAAAAGCAGTTTTTCGGTTTCCTCCGCAGGCAAAAACGTTGGCGTTCCTCCTCCGAAATAAACGGTGTCAACCCGCTCACGAGGATATGACCTGATTTCTAAAATCGCCCGCTTTACATAATCATAAATCAGCTTTTCCTGTCCGTGGTACGAGTTAAAGCTGCAATAGGGGCATTTTCTCTCACAAAACGGTATGTGAACATATATTCCCCTCATCAGTCCAGCTTTAAAACAGACATAAAGGCTTCCTGCGGCACTTCAACAGAGCCTACCTGCCTCATTCTCTTTTTACCTTCCTTTTGTTTTTCAAGCAGCTTTTTCTTACGGGTTATATCGCCCCCGTAACATTTTGCCAAAACGTCTTTACGCATGGCACGCACCGTTTCACGGGCTATTACCTTGTTGCCGATTGCCGCCTGTATCGGTATTTCAAAAAGCTGTCGGGGGATTGCCTCCTTCAGTTTTTCGGCAATTTTCCTGCCCCTTGCATATGCCTTTGAAGAATGGACAATAAAGCTAAGCGCATCCACGGTTTCGGCGTTTAGCAGTATGTCAAGCTTTACAAGGTCACTCTTTACATAATTTAAAAACTCGTAATCAAATGACGCATACCCCCGTGTGCGTGATTTAAGAGCATCAAAAAAGTCATATATAATTTCGTTTAGCGGCAGTTCATAGTGAATAAGCACCCTGCCCCCGTCTATATACTGCATATCACGGTAAACGCCCCGCCTGTCCTGGCAAAGCTCCATAATACTGCCCACATAATCCGACGGGGATATTATATCCGCCCGTACAAAAGGTTCCTCCATATAATCAATTTCCGTAGGCGTTGGAAGGTTTGTGGGGTTGTCAATATAAAGCACCTCTCCGCTGTTTGTAATAACCTTATATATAACACTGGGTGCGGTTGTAATAAGGTCAAGGTCATATTCCCTCTCAAGCCGCTCCTGTATTATTTCCATATGCAAAAGCCCTAAAAATCCACATCGAAAACCAAAACCAAGGGCAATACTCGTTTCCGCCTCAAAAGTGAGCGAAGCATCGTTTAAATTAAGCTTTTCAAGCGCATCCCTAAGGTCGGAATACCTTGCCCCGTCAGCAGGATATATCCCGCAAAACACCATGGGGGTCACCTTTTTGTAGCCGGGCAAAGGGTCCGCTGCGGGGCGCTCAACATTTGTAACCGTGTCACCAACACTCACGTCCGACACGGTTTTTATACTTGCCGCAAAATACCCGACTTCACCCGCTAAAATGGTTTTTGCCGACATCATCCCAACGGGCTTTAAATAACCCGCCTCAACCACCTCAAACTCATGCCCGCCCGCCATAAATTTTATCTCGTCGCCAACACTTAAACTGCCCTCTTTTATTCTGACATAGACAATAACACCCTTGTAACTGTCGTAATACGAGTCAAATACCAAAGCCTTCAAGGGTGCGTTTTCATCGCCCGTTGGGGGCGGTATTTTCTCCACAATACAGTCAAGAACCTCGGCAATATTTTTCCCCTGCTTTGCGCTTATAAGGGGCGCTTCGGATGCATCTATACCTATTACGTTTTCAATTTCGCTCTTTACAACATCGGGCTGTGCGCCCGGCAAATCAATTTTATTTACAACGGGCAGCACCTCAAGGTTATGGTCAACCGCAAGGTATGTGTTGGCAAGGGTTTGCGCCTCAATCCCCTGTGCAGCATCCACCACAAGCAGGGCACCCTCGCACGCCGCAAGTGAGCGGGACACCTCATAGTTAAAGTCCACATGCCCCGGCGTGTCAATAAGGTTTAATATATATTCGTCTCCGTCCTTATTATAGGTAAGCCTTACGGCACGCGCCTTTATTGTAATGCCCCTCTCCTTCTCAAGGTCCATATTGTCAAGAAGTTGTGAGGACATCTCACGCTCGGTAATCCCCCCCGTAAGTTCCAAAAGCCTGTCTGCAAGGGTGGATTTCCCATGGTCTATATGTGCAATTATACAAAAATTTCTTATAAACGACTGCCTGTCGGCCATACTTTTCTCCCTCTACTATCAAATATTTATTTTTTCGGTTACAACAGTGTCAGCGGCAGCGATAAGCTCCTCAAAAGAGGGGATTTCCGTTCCCTCCGTCTGAATTTTGGCACTTGCAAACGACGTTGCGTATTTAAGTGCATCAATCATTTCAAGTCCGCTGTGTTTTCCGTATAAATATCCCGCCAAAAAACTGTCACCCGCACCCACTGTTCCCACCACGGGGACATGAAGGGGGTACGCCCTGTAAACACCGTTCTTATCGGCTGCGACAGCACCGTTTCCGCCAAGGCTTACAAGTACATTTTTTACGCCCGCCGAAACTATTTCCGCCGCCGCCTGCCCCGCATCTGCCACGGATTTTATTTTGCGCCCAATCATAAGCTCCAGTTCCAGTTTATTCGGTTTGATTGTGTCGGGCTTTGCCAAAATTCCATGCCTCAGTGCATCTCCGCCCGCATCCAAAACGGTCTTTGCCCCATTTGCGTGAACCACTTCAATAAACTGTTTATAAATATCAGGTGCAATATCGGGATGAAAACTTCCCCCCATATGCACAACATCGCTTTCTTTGGCTATTTCAGCAATTTTTTTTAAAAGGCTGCGTACATCATCCTCCGAAATGCTCGGTCCGCAATCGTTAATATCCGTATATGTGTTGTTATGAACATCTGCCACTTTTGCGTTAATTCTCGTTTCACCCTCGGTAAAACAAAAATTCGTACGAACACCCTCCCCCGCAAGCTTTTCTTCAATATATCTGCCGTTTGTGCCGCTTAAAAACCCGCTTGCAATACCCGTCATACTGCACCTTGCGGCAATAATACTGACATTTATTCCCTTGCCGCCTATATTTGTTTTAACCTTCCACGCACGGTTTAATGCATTTTGTGTAAAACCGTTGACAAAATATGTTTTATCAATTGCGGGATTCAAGGTTATGGTTGATAATACCATCGGTTAAATCCCTCTCTTTATATACTCTTGGGCACGGCCAAGCGCTTCTTCCACCGAAAGCTCTTCAAAGCTCTCCGCCGCTCTCTCCTTGTATTCCACCACTCCCTCTGCCGCCTTTTTGCCAACGGTTATTCTAAGGGGAATACCGGTCAAATCCGCATCTTTAAATTTCACACCAGGGCGCTCGTCCCTGTCGTCAATAAGCACCTCTGCCCCGGCATCTGCCAATTTTTTATATAAATTCTCCGCAATTTCCGCCTGATTAGGGTCTGAAACATTAACGGGTATCACTGTCACATGGTAGGGCGCAATTGATATGGGCCAAACAATGCCGTTCTTGTCGCTGTTTTGCTCAATTGCCGCCGCCAAGCAACGGTTTACGCCTATTCCGTAGCTGCCCATAATTACCGGGGCTTCGTTCCCGTTTTCATCTTTTAGGTAAAGCCCCATCGCCTCTGAATACTTTGTCCCAAGCTTGAATATATGCCCTACCTCTATTCCCCTGTATGTGCTTATTTCCTTGCCGCAAACAGGACATTTGTCACCGTTTTCAATAATTCTTATGTCACAAACCTGTGAGGGGGTAAAATCCCTTCCTATATTAACATTAGTTAAATGATAACCCGTTTCGTTTGCACCCACCACAAATGAGCGCATATCCG
>CAZNYY010000037.1:0-11725 GCA_964577335.1 uncultured Oscillospiraceae bacterium
ATAAATTCAAACTAAGCCTCCGGCGGAATTTACCGCGCCGCCGAAATTTTCGCTCTGCGGAGCGAAACGGCGATGCGCATAAGTTCCATTATACGCCTTATCCGCCCACGGTAAGGTCAAATGAATTTGTTGTTTTTGTTTTGTGGGCAGAAAGGCTATGGAACTTAAAATGTATAAATATGATTTGCACACTCACACATCCGAGGTCAGCCCCTGCGCTTCTATGAGCGGGGCTGACCAGGCACGGGCATATAAAGCGGCTGGTTATACGGGGATTATTATTACGGACCATTACTATGACGGCTTTTTTGAAAAGCTTGGCGATATGCCTTGGGAGGGAAAGATTAGAGAATATTATGCGGGATATCGGGCGGCAAGAGAAGAGGGCGAGGCAATTGGCATTGATATTTTTGCCGGTGCAGAGGTGACCCTTAGAATTTATAAGAGGGATTTCTTGGTTTTTGGCGTCGATATGGAATTTTTCATTAAAAACCCTAAGCTATATGAGATGAATATTCATGATTTTTGCAGCGTCGTACATAAAGCGGGCGGGCTTGTTTTTATGGCGCACCCGTACAGACCCGAAGCGCCCCCCGAAGGGCTTTTAGAGGCGGTTGACGGAGTTGAGGTATACAACGGAAACCCGGCAACAGACAATCAAAGTGCCAAAGAATATGCAAATGAATACGGTCTTTTAAAATGCTCGGGTTCGGATGCGCATCATAAGGATAATACAGGGCTTGGCGGTGTTATTATAGACACTCGTATAGCGGATGTAAAGGAAATGGCAAGTTTTTTAAAAAATGGCAACCTGAAACTAATCGGTATTTAGAACAGGAGTGAGAAACTTGGATTATGACATTATTGACATAAAATCTATGACACTGCGGGAAAAACTGGGTCAGCTTCTTATTGTGCGCCAGTCGGATTTGATGATGAAGGCAAAGACGGGCTACACTCAGATGAGAGAGCCTGAAGAAGCGGCAGAGATAATGGAAAAAAATCAGTTTGGCGGTGTATGGCTTCACGGGCAGGTAGATGTAAATCAAATGAACGAGGAATTTAACAGGGAGAATATCCGCTTTAATTCAAAGAGCAGCATGGAATGGATTGAGAATGTTTCAAAAGGGGTGAAAATCCCTGTAATTTCTGCTAATGATGCTCAGGGTGTGAAAAGTTACAGTGATTTGAGCGGCTACCCGGTAGGTCTTTGTGTGGGTGCTACGGGGGATGGGGAAATGGCATACCGCCTGGGGCGATGTATTGCCGCAGAACACGCATTGGCAGGGGTTCATTGGATATGGTCCCCCGTGGCGGATTATGTAAATAGGCGCTCGGCAAATATAACAAGGCAGTTTTCAAATACTCCGGATGAGATAATAAAATATGCTGTAGGCTACATGAAAGGGCTTCAGTCCATGGGGCTTGCCGCCACAGTTAAGCATTTTCCGGGGACGGATAAGATGGAGATGAGGGATTCGCATATTGTCACCACAAAAATGAATATGACTATGGATGAGTGGCATAATGAGCAAGGACGGATATTTAAGGCGGTGATTGATGCGGGAGTTGACACTGTGATGAGTGCGGGAAGGGCGTTTCCGGCGGCTGACCCCGCAAAGGTAGGCGGCAGGCATTTGCCATGCGGACTTTCCCGTGCAATGATTACAAACCTGCTAAAAGGTGAAATGGGTTTTGATGGAGTTGTTGTGACAGATGATGTGACAATGGGCTGTTTTACCAGCTTTTATACAGGGGGCGAGCTGTATGCAGAGTTTTTAAAAGCGGGGAATGATATGCTTTTGGGTGTTGGGATTGATGCGGTGGAACTTTTGGAGGAGCAGGTGCAAAATGGCAATTTGCCAATGCAAAGAGTTGATGATGCGGCTGCAAAGGTGCTGTCCCTAAAGAAAAAGCTTGGGCTTTTCGGTGTTCGAAAAGAACCTGAATACACGGTGGACGAAGCATGTGAGCAAACAAGAAAAATGGCGTACGATATGGCACTGAAAAGTGCAACTCTGCTTCGTGACAGAAATAATTTTCTGCCTGTAAATAAGAATAAGATTAAAAAGGTGGCAATTATTTGTTACTCGCACACTTCCCGTACACTGGAACAGCTACAAGCCATGAAAGAGGAGTTCGAAGAACACGGCGCTCAGGTTTTGTTAAGGAAAAGTCTGGAAAGCTTTGATGAAATTAAGGAAATCGCCGCCGAGCATGACCTTATTGTTTACGCCGCATATGTTGGGTTTCACGCCCCCAAGGGCGCGCCCGGCTTTTATGGGGATGAGTTTTGGGCGCTTAGATATGCGTTTACGGAAGGTTGTGAAAAATCGGTAGGTGTTTCCTTGGGATATCCCCATATTCATTTTGATTTTATGGACGATGCAAATGTGTTTGTGAATTTGTATTCGCCCGACGAACAGGGGCAAAGGGTTTTTGTAAAAGGACTATACGGTGAGTTGCCCTTTATAGGGACATCTCCTATAAAACTTGATGGGATGGAGGGATAAATATGAGGGTTTTAGCAATTATGTGCCATCCGGACGATATTGAAATGGGATGTGGGGGAACCCTTTTAAAATATAAGCAAAAGGGGCATGATGTAATTGCATGTCATGCGGCAAACGGCAACTTGGGGCATTTGGAAATAAAGCCTGATGAACTTAGAAAAATAAGACTGGCGGAAGCACAAAAAGCAGGGGAAATCGCCGGGTTTGAGGTGGTTACTGCGGATATCGGCGACCTTACCGTAAATTCCGCAAATGAGGACCAGCTGAAACGGATTACAAAAATAATTCGCGATGCCGCTCCCGATGTTATCATAACACATAGCCCCAACGACTATTGCAGTGACCATGTTGAGTTGTCAAAACTTGTTTTTGCAGCTTCGTTCAATGCAACCTGCCCGCATTTTGAGCCGGATTTGGGGTCTGCTTGCAGTCTTACCCCTTTGTATTATGCCGATACCAGTCGCAGTATTAATTGTGTTCCTACGGAGTATGTTGATATTACTGATGTGATGGACAAAAAAGAAGAGATGCTGCGCTGCCATGAAAGTCAGCTTGTATGGCTTAAAGAGCATGACAATGTGGATATTATACAAGTAACACGCACAAGAGCGGCGGACAGGGGAAGTCAATGCGGCGTTGCCTATGCCGAAGGGTTTACACAATTTTTAGGAAACGGCAGATTGAGGACATATCGTGTACTGCCGTAAAAATATGTAAGTTTCACATGACAATCCCTCCTAAAGATAATTTGGGAGGGATTGTTTGTGTGCGTAAAATCAGACCATGATTATTTTCTTAATATTTTCGTTTCATACGGGGCAAGGGTTATTTTGCCAGTTTCTTCTTTTTTTGTTTCCATATTAAAGTATGCCTCGTCCGTCATAACATATGTTTCGTGCCCGTTGAAGTTTTCAAGGAAAACATATTTTCTGCCGTCACCCTCACGCATTTGAGCAGTAACACCGTAAGGCAGTTCCCCTTCAAAATTTCTTTTAACGCTTGCCTCATCCATCAGCTTATTATAAAAATCCTCTAAAAAATCCCCCGTATCACGAAAAGCGATATAATAAGCCATACCTTTTCCATACTTATTTTCGCAAAGGGCCGCACTGCCCGCATAAAAATCTTTCTGAAAAACGGCACAAACCCGAGCGGTAGAAGGATGAATAATTTCACAGTAATCAACCGCCTTGTAGTCCTTTCCGTCGAGCGAAACCATATTTGATTCATACTCGAAAAGCGAATCGGCGGCCTCGGTCCAAAGCCCGAACACATCTTTTAACTTACTGCCGGGCAGACCGCCCAGATAGCATAAATCCTCCTCGTTTACAGTCCCCAGCATATATGTGGCAGCAATAATACCGCCGTTTTCTACAAAGCTTGCCACTTTTTCTATCATTTTTCCCGTCATCATATAATTCATAGGCGCAATAAGCAACTTATATTTTGAAAGGTCATGCTCATAACCGATAACATCCACACTTACACCCCTGTTCCAAAAAGGCGTGTAATGGGCTATCAAAGTGTCTATATATTTTTTATCCCTGGTGTCGTATCCCTGTGCCATATCCAGCTGCCACCTGTTTTCCCAGTCATAGAGGATGGCAACCTCGCTGTTTGTATATGTTCCGACTATATCGTCAAGCTTTTTAAGGGTTTCCCCCAAATCGGAAACTTCTTTAAACACCCTTGTGTTCTCATGCCCGCAGTGGTCCACCACCGCACCGTGGTGCTGTTCCCATCCGCCTCTGCACTTTCTCCACTGAAAATATTGTACCGTGTCCGAACCGTGTGCAACCGCTTGCAACGAACCAAGTTTCAATACCCCCGGACGTTTTAGTCTGGACTTGGGATGATGCGTCACCCAGCCAGGAGAGCTTTCCATAAGCATAAAAGGCTTGTTTTTCAGGCTTCTGAATATGTCATGCTGTATTGCTGTGTTTCTTGCGGTATAAATCGGGTCGTCGGGCACAGAGTCCCAGCGTGGGTAGGAATCCCATGAAACAATATCTATTACCTTTTCTATTTCCCTGTAATTTAAACCCTGATAAAAGTCCATAAGATTTGTTGTCAGGGGGATATCGGGTGTAAGTTCCCTCAGTGGTGCGATTTCGGTTTTAATAAAATCCGCAGTCTGATGCGTTACAAACCGTTTCCAATTAAGCGCCAGCGCATTGAAGGCTGTTTCCCCTATGGCAGAAGGGGATTCAATCTGGCTCCAATCCGTATAAGTGTGGCTCCAAAAATGTGCCCACCAATCGTGGTTTAACTTGTCAAGGTCACCGTTATACCTGTCATACACCCATTTTCTAAACGCCTCCTGGCACAGGGGGCAATGGCATTCGCCGCCATATTCGTTTGAAATATGCCAAACCAAAAGCGCCTCATGATTTTTGTAACGCTCTGCCAAGGCACGGTTTATGGCACTAACCTTTTCTCTGTATACAGGGGAGGTGTAGCAATGGTTATGCCGTCTGCCGTAGAACATTCTCTCCCTTTTGTCGGTCATGCGCAGCACCTCGGGATATTTTGCCGCAAGCCATCTGGGGCGGGCGGCACTTGGGGTTGCAAGCATCGCCTTTGAACCGATTGCAGAGAGATTATCCATTATCCCATCCAAAAACGAGAAGTCATACTTACCTTCTTCGGGCTCTAAAGTAGCCCATGCGAAAATACCTACCGACATTACATTACAGTTGGCTTTTTGCATAAGCTTGAAATCCTCATCTATTACATTGGGATACTCCTTCCACTGGTCGGGATTATAGTCAGCCCCGTGAAGAAGATGGGGAAATTTTGGATTGATGGCATCAAATCTTTTCATAATAAATCTCCATTCCGCCGCCCGCATCGGCACAAATAGTAGTGAAAATACTCTTATCGCGGGGCAAAGTAAAAAGAGATTATTTCACATATCACCTTCTAGTCCGCAGATAAGAATTATAAAGATATAATACCATTTTTATCTGATAATGTAAATCACAACCTTTTGCGGGATATATAAATATATTGCAGATTAACCCTGCTTTTGGGAGGATAATACTTTTTTTCTGTAATTTTCGGGTGAGCAACCAACCCTTGTTTTGAAAACCTTTGAAAAATATGAGGATGAATCAAACCCGCATGCCTCACCGATATTTGTTACGGAAAGATTTGAATTTAGCAAAAGGTTAATGGCGGTTTCGATTTTCAGTTTATTTACATATTGCATAATTGTAAAACCCGTTTCTTTCTTAAATATCCTTGTAAGATGGGGCTTTGAAATGAAAAACTGCTTTGAAAGCTGGTCAAGACTTGTTATAAATGTATGCTCCTGATTTATGTATTCTAATATTATTTTTATGGAAGCCTTTTTTTCAGGGCGTGTTTCTTTCGAAGGTGCCATAGGTGAGCTGTATTTAGGAATTAGCCCCAAAAACATTCCAAGGTAAAAGTAGGTCATACTTTCATCACTGGAAACCCCATCAGAAACCTGATTCCCAAGAATTGCCAAAATTTTGCACATGTCTTTAAAATCAATAACAGAAGACGTGGTGGGAGAGTACAGTACATGACTTAAACTTTGAATAATAGGGGCGCAAATGGGCTGAGAAAAATGTTTTTCAAAATTCAGACGGCGGAAGTTTATAACATACTTTTCAAACGGCTGAGTAGGTCGGTTAAAATGCATAACATAAGGCGGTATGATGGCTATATCTCCGACGCCAAGTGTATAAATCTTATTTCCTATTTCGTATTCAATCCCTCCGGACTTAATAAAAATAATCTCGTAATGGTCATGAAAATGAAATTTATCCATATATGAATTGCCTTGATTGTCGACGGCTCGATATTTATAAAATACCTCCACACTATTTTCAAGAGCAACGTAATAGCTTTTGTTTTTTTCTTTAAGTAACATAACTTTAACCCCGCAAATTTCAAATAATGGTTCCTACAAAAGTTTGATGAATTTACAATATGTTTTGATAACATATTACCATAGTTTTTAAATGTATGCAAATATTTTACATGAAATAATTAAAAAAAAGTGCTATAATTTATTTAAGGTGTAGATTATGAGTAAAAATAAATTTGCAAACCGCACAACGTCATATTAAAAAAACTTATAACTAAAATAAATTTAAAGGAGATGTTTTCATGAAAAAACTAACGGCGATTTTCTTGGTGACAATGTTTTTGATGACAGCTTTGGGTCTCCCCGCATATGCAGCGCCCAGCGCTTCTCAGATTGAAGCTCTTTATGCAGATGCCACCCGCATAGGCGGTATTACGGGCATAATAGTGGGAGGCAGAGGAGACGGTGGCGGTACTTTGTCAATTGATTCGACTACATATCCTGAAAGAGGGGATGTTCTTAAATTTGTGACCCCCAGTGCAGGTGACCGTCCGTACATTAACTTAACTTTAAGCGGACAGACTTTGGTAAGTCAAACGGACCAAGCGGTATTTGGTTTTTCGGCGTTTTTTGATGAGGATGCAGAATTTACAATTAACGCTAATGGTACTTCAGGCGGATGGAATTATAATCTTGATGCTTTGAGGGTTTTTGGCATAAGCAGCAACAGTAAAGCAACACTCGGCGACACCGAAACTCCTTACACTATCACTGCGGGGAAATGGATTACGATAAGAGTAGCACTTGATTTTGCGGGTAATAAGCAAATCCTTTATATTGACGGTGAAAAAATTGCCGAGAGTGATATGCTTGAAACAGCATCACCGGGTTATTTTAATATTACTTCAATTTCCGGCAGCAGTGATGTTTTTATGGACGAAATTTATCTAAAGGCTGAGGGCCATCCATTATTTGATGCCGTGCTTTTACCTGCAAACGGAAATGATACCCTTGAGGTTACATTTACGGAAGAAGTGTTGACGGCAGACACAGGCGACATGATTAAAATTTACAACGGCGGAGGAGAAGTTGCAGTTGATGTGACCCCTGTATATACAAATGGTTTTATTACGGGTGCCTTGGTTGATGCCTCCGAACTTGACGGGAGCGCAAGATATACATTTAAAACTTCGGGAATTACAGATATGCTCGGAAATCCTCTTTATAAGGAAGGCGTGTTTAACAAAGAAAACGGTATGACAAATGTATCGCTTACTCCTGTTTCGGGCATATACAACGGTGTGATGGCAGGCTCTAAAATAAAAGTGCAGGCAAACACCTTAAATATAGGCGATGCCACTGTAAAATACTACAATAACGGAGATTATCTCTTTGACGGCTCGGGGGATGACGAGATTGTAGAATTTACCGTTTTGCAAGGTGAGAACAACTTCCACGCAAAGCTTATAGAAGATGACGGCAGCATAACGTTGACCACGAACACAATCTCGGTATCGTCAAATGAGTATAAGCTTTCCAATGAATTGTATAATAGGGACTTTAATGCAACGGGATATACTCCCTCAACAAGTGATTTTGTGTACTATAGTTCCGACACTCCGATAGCTGTAAAGGCTGTTGATGAACAACACGGCAACAGCATTGCGGTTGTAAAAACCAAGGTTTCGGGTACAAATCAGGTCAACATACCTAACTCATTGCTTTTAAGAGAGTACAACACAGGTATTATTACAGTTTCCGCAGATGTCTATTTTAACGATTTTGACTTCCAAAGGATTCTATTAGGTTCTCGCTACTACAATACTATAACAGGTACCCAAAATTCAGCATGGTGGTCTGATATAGTCATTGATACAAGCGGAAATATAAAGCAGGGTACGACGACACTTATGGCTGCCGAAACCAATAAATGGTATAACATCATGATGGTTGTGGATTTTGACAACCTTATCCGCTCATTCTATATTGACGGGATTTGTTACAGCTATGGCATTACAAATTTAACTCATATTGCTAAAGGCAATGCTTTATCCTATATACAATTTGGTAACGGTGGGGCGTCAAGCGATGACAGCTTTTACTGCTTTGACAATGTTGCAATTAACTTGTACGAAACAAGGTCTGTTAATCTGGCGAGTTTGGCGGGCGGAGTTACAAGTTTGCCCGCAGGATATGACTTTAAAGTGGAAGTGGCTAAAGATAATTTCTTCACGGAGGGGGATTACGTTAAGTACTATATAAACGGAAGGGAAGCCGGAACACTGCAGGAGGGGAACTCTTTTACAGCAAAGCTGGTTGAGGGGATTAACACATTTAAGGCTGAACTTTACGATGGCGAAGGTACACTTTTGGCAGAAAGCGATGAGATGACAATAACCGGAATTACCTATTCGGGCAAAAATGTTATTGCGGATGAGTCCTTCACAAGCGGCACCACAACACTTAATAACGGGCATACAATCGGTGATGACAATCCCGATAGCACAGCTTCAAGAGGTGTTGTGGACAGCCAAGACCCACGCTATGGCAATGTTTATAAGCTTGAACACCAAGGTAAGGTGACTACTACACCGTTTATTTTCACCTCAAGCATAACCGACATAAGTGAAAATAAGATTATAGAATATTCGGTGGACGTAAATGCGGGAACACTTCTGGGCAGCAGGTCTGTTTTGGCAGTTAAGTATAACACCTTGACCAAGAACGACCAATGGTACACTCCGTTTACAATTACGGCGGCGACGGGTGTGGTTCAGTATCGTACTTTGAGCGGTTTGACAACCGATATTGCCACAATATCCGCCGAGCAGTGGCACAACTATAAGGTGATTTATGACTTGGCAAACAATGCCGCATATTGCTATTTTGACGGTGTGCTTGTCGGTGTGCAAAGCGGTATAGTGGATGAAGGGGCCGGGGGGATTAGTAAAATTCAATATACCAACTTTACAAACCCTGCGAATACAAGCGGTGCGACTGTTTTAGGTTACTATGACAATATACGTTGTATTATATACGACCAAATTGCAGTTAAACCATACCAAAACTTAGAATATGAAAACAACGGGCAGGTTATTTCATCCATGTCGGAAATAACCGACCTGACAGAGCTTACAATTTCTGCAAATATTATGAGCGGATATTCGGATAAGGTTGCGGCAATTGCATATATAATGGATACCGAAACCAATCGCCAGACTATGATTGATTACAAGTCAGTTGAATTTAGCCAGGGCGAGGATTATATCCCCGTTTCGATGACACTGGGTGATTTGCCGGCAGACATAGCTTCGGGCAGCTACAAAATTGTTTTATTAATTTGGGGCGGAGATAGTTTGATGACACCGTTTTTAAGCCCGATTGTAATGCCGTAATAAATCCAATAAGTGAGAAATCGTATGCATTTGCATACGATTTCTCACCAAAGGATGACGAATGCGACTATTAAGGAGGAAATTGGTTTTGAAAAGACTATTTGCGTTCACGGTTGCCATAATGTTCTTGTTTATAACAAACGCAGCAGCCGCACCCACTATTGAGATAAAAAGCGCCGTGGAAGACATTATTACTATCAGCGGCAAAACTGAGGGACGCTACGAGGTTTCTTTGATGATTTTAAACCCCGGATATAATAATGAGGACGTTTTAACAATGCCCGATGAAGCAATTGCGTATTTCAGAACACAAAGGGCGACCAATGAAGGGCTTTACAGCTTTGATGTGAAGATGATTAACCGTGGCGGGATAAACGGGGGAGAGTACACCGTTATTTTAAGTTGTGACGAGGAAGGAGCCTTGCCTTCGTTTGAATTTTATTTTCGGGAAACAAAGGCTTCGTTGATAGGGGAAATTAACACTTCAACTTGGCAGGACATTAAAGAAAAACTTTCAAATTATATGAGTATTTACAGCCTTTCGGGAGAAGAATTGACAAATGCAAATGCCGAGGATATTGCAAAGGCACTTGTAAGTGTCAGGGATTCTCTTCCCGCAAAAAGCTATCCTGTTGACGTGGACGCTATGTATTCATATTTTCGGCAGGCACTTTTAATAGGGGCTTATAACAGCGGTGATGCATCACTTGCCCTAAAAGACGGCAAGCTTTCATACATTGATATTTTAGGTGTGACCGCTTCAGGCGAATATAATGATTATCTTGAAAGCCTGTCTGCCGCAGGACGCGGGGCGCTAAACGCCGCACTGTTAAGTGGCGCATACAAAACGATTGATGAAATTTCGGAAAAGTTTAATCAGCTTGTTTATTTAAATGTGCTTACAAATTATAAGGACAATGGTTTTGGCCATGTCAAGAATTTTTTTGATAAATACAGAAACGTGTATATCTCTGCAGGCTTTGAGCTTTCACGTATTCCTTCAGTTTCAAATATAAACAATGTGTATTCAAAGGTTGCGTCGTCAAATGCCGCAACACTTAAAGCTTTGGCGGCAGAGTTCAACGACGCCCTAAATTCAGGCGGCGGCGGTACGGGCAGCACGGGAAAGGTTCCCACAAATCCGGGAACGGGATATGTTACTGAAACACCTCCCCCCATTGTAGACCCTCCTGTTGTGGAACCCCCAAAACCTGAAGGCTTTACGGATATGGGCTTAGTACCATGGGCGGAGGAGGCTGTAAATGCACTTAAGGAAAAAGGGGTTGTAAGCGGCAGAGGAGATGGCATTTTTGCCCCTAATGACAGTGTAACACGTGCCGAGTTTGTTAAAATGGTGGTTGGTGCATTTAAGATTTCCCAAGGAGATGAAAAGCTTGCTTTTACGGATTTAAATGACGGTTGGAGTGAGCCGTATATAAGAGCTGCGGTTTCCGGCGGTATAATAAACGGTATTTCCGAAACGGAGTTTGCCCCCCAAATGATGATTACAAGGGAACAGGGTGCGGCTATTTTATACAGAACGATTCTTTTAAAGGATAAGATACTTGAAAATGATGCCGATATATTTGCAGACGATATAAATATCAGCGATTATGCCAAGGATGCGGTTTATGCGCTTAAAACGGCCGGCGTGATTTCGGGCAGGGACACGGGCGAGTTTTCCCCTCGGGACACGATGACCCGTGCTGAGGCGGCGAAAATGATATACGGCGCTATGAATTTAACGGGAGGTACGGACGAATGACAAAAAAAATAGTGTCAATTTTTGCGGCGGCGATTATGCTAGTTTGCCTGATACCTCAGGCAATTGCGGAAAACAGCGCCGACAGCGGGGATATGCGGTTTGCAAAATCTTTAGGGATTATTCAAGATGATGTCTCCGGTGCAAGCCCCATAACCTCAAATTCCTTCGCCCCCGGGCCGTCGGGAGTCCCGCCGGGGTCCCTGTGCCCTGCCAT
>CAZNYY010000038.1:0-11631 GCA_964577335.1 uncultured Oscillospiraceae bacterium
TTAAACATCGACAGACCAAACACGGCAACAAATACACCGCAAACAGCTATAACAATCTGTATCATTGACGATTTCGTGTTTAAATTAATTGCTTCTGTATTTATATCCATAGTTAAACTCTCATTTCTAAAATCAATCCCTCTGCTCGAGCTCCTCGTCTGACATATACTCACCAAGCTTGATGTCAAACTAACTAGTCTTGACTATCATTTTCAAGTCGGGATTGTAAGTGTAATTTTCTATTTCCTTTTTCACGATTTGTTTCATCTTCCATCTCCATGATTTCACTGATGTCACAGTGTAGCGCAATACATATTTTTTTGAAGTATCTCGGTATTGACGTTCTCGTTTCGATCGAGCTTTGCAACCGTAGATGAACTGATGCCGGACGCTTTCTGCAAATCCTTCTTTTTCATCCTTCTATCGATGAGCAACTTCCACAACTTGTTATAGCTGATTGTCATACCGCACCTCCTGAGCGCATAATTACAAATATTAGTATATCATAAATTGAGAGAACGTCTGTTAATGTCAAGTGAATAATGGTCCACTATTAAAATAACATTTACATTCCTTAAAAATAGCGAATAGACTTCGGATCTTCTCTTCATCTAAATTTACTTCATCAGTGTTTGTGCTTATTTCATTGATAGAATGGGATATTCTTTCTTTTTGTTCGCTTAGCTTTGTTAATCGATCTTTCATTACCTCTTGAGCGTACCCTTGAGAGATTGCTTCAATAATATTTTCTATCTGTTTATCTATATTGACTGATTCCTTTATACGGTTCGATATTGTTAATTCTAAAACAAAATGAAACCCTTACAACTCTGTAAGGGTTTCATCAATCTAATATTCTCTCGGCCAAGCTAACCATTGGTCGAGGGTTTTAATGGCAAATCACGTCTGCGTTGATATAATAACACTATTCGGCTTGTCAGGCTTGGGCTTCTGCACCCATGTCCACTATTCGGTTGTTTCGACGAATTTCGACCAAGAAAAGTCTGTTTGAATTCGCGAAGGAATCAAAATACCTCTGATATGCTTTGCCTTTGAGGTTATGATGAGGTTTATTGGCTTTACTTCAGCTCTGGCAAGCCTAACTCTCTTAAAAATTGATTGTGTTTCACCTTAGCTTCATTTATATCAATTTCAATACCATCTAAATCTTTCTTAACATCAGCTAGATCCACCATCGCCTCTTCTTCTGCCGTGCTAACATACCTTGATATATTCAAATTAAAATCATTTTTCTCAATTTCAGATAAAGATACAATGCGTGAATATCTGTCTTCTTGTTTGCGGAATTGATATGTATCGACTATTTTATCGATATGTTCAGGTAAAAGGACATTTTGCCGTTTCTCTTTTTCAAAATATTCGCTTGCATTGATAAATAATACATCCTCAGTTAGTTTGCATTTCTTTAAAATTAGAATACAAACAGGAATACCTGTAGAAAAAAACAAGTTGGCGGGTAATCCTATAACCGCGTCAATATTCCCTTTTTCAAGTAATTTCTTCCTTATTTTTTGCTCTATACCTCCGCGGAATAAAACACCATGAGGTAATATGATAGCCATCGTACCATCCTCACTTAGATAGTGAAATCCATGAAGCAAAAAGGCAAAATCCGCCGCTGATTTTGGCGCTAGTCCGTAGTTGCTAAAACGAAAATCATCTTCAAGGTCATCGGTAGGCTCCCAGCGATAGCTGAATGGGGGATTGGCAACAACTGCATCGCATTCAAGTTTCTTTGCTGGGTTCATTTCACTTAAAATATCCCAGTCGTTCAATAAAGAGTCACCATGAAATATTTGAAACTCAGTGTCCTTAAACCCATGGAGCAACATATTCATACGAGCAAGGTTATATGTTGTAATGTTTTTCTCTTGTCCATATATTTGCCCTATGCTGTTTGGCTCCAGCTGTTGCTTTACATTGATTAAAAGTGACCCAGAGCCACAAGCAAAATCTAACAAATTTCTGATTTTCGGTTTTTTACCTTTGCTGGGGTCTTGGCTGTCAAGAATCACAATTTTAGACAATATCGTGGAAATTTGCTGCGGTGTATAAAATTCTCCTGCTTTCTTACCAGAACCTGCTGCAAACTTACCAATCAAAAATTCGTAAGCGTTACCAAGCAGATCAACTTCATTTGTGAATTCTGACAAACCCTTGGCTATTTCCGTAATAATTGAGCATAGCAATGTGTTTCTTGTAAGATAGTTTTTCCCGAGCTTTTCGGAATCTAAATTAACTTCAGAAAACAACCCCCTGAATGCACTGTCAAAAGATTCATTTTCAATATATTTAAAACCGGATTGCAAAGTTTTTAATAGATCATCGCTTTGCGTGCGTGCCAACTCATAAATATTACTCCATAAATAATGTGGCTTAATTACAAAATGATGTTTGCGGCGCATTTGCTTTTCAAAATCAGGGATTTGGTCTAAATTTTCGATATACCAGATAATTAGAGGTGTTAATTTGCGGCTTTTAAGCATATTTTCATATTCATCTATAAGCCTTTGTCTTGCTTTTTCTATTATCTCTTTATCACTTTCGCCTTCTTTTACAGGCAATGTATTTACAGGCAACGCTTTAACATAATCGGATATTCGCTTTTTAAATCCGCTGATAACCTCGTCTTGCGTTTCGTTAGTTCCAGCAACTGCTATCTCTTTTTCACACTGCACATATTCTTTTCCCAGCTCTTTCTTTGCAAACTCTTCGTAATTGTCAGAAAGATACCGAAGAAAAATAAATGACAGCATATAGTCACGGAAGTCATCAGCATTCATTGCTCCACGCAATTTATTAGCAATATCCCAAAGTGTTAGTCCTAGTTTATTGTGTTGTGAATCATTCATATCTAGTCCTCCTAATCTTGATTATCTTCAAACAATTTTTTGTTGAAATTATAATCTTCTAAGAAATTTCTTAATATAGTTCTGAAATGGTCTTTGTTTTCATCAACCATTTCTTTAGGGTCGAATAAAGAATAATTGCCGTGACTTAAAAGGTTCACTATTCTTGTGTAAACTGGATTATCGTCATCTTCACCTTTTCGTATGCAAGATGAAAAGTGTGAGTAGCCATGAAAAGAGGCAGTTTTCTCTAGAATGTTCCTCAAGATATTAAAATGATAGGTATACAATTCTCCTGTATCAGATGCTCTTTTTAACTCTTTTAATAATGCAACATGATGAAAAAATGGTGTCTTAGTTGTATCCTTCAAAATATATGTATTATCTGCGCTGCGCTTTTGCAAAAATAATTGCTCAGTCTTATTTATTTCATTACAAAGTACGTTAAAAAACAAAGCATGATGTGATGAAACAATAACTTTTATATCATTTCCGCTCATCATCTGCGCTAAGTGACTTGCAACTGCAATGACATTGTTGTCATCTAAAGAAGAAATCGGGTCATCAACATAAATGTATTTAACCCATTTATATACTTCAACTTTATCCACCACCAATTGGACGATCGCCAAAAAGAAACACCAAATAAATATATTTTCTTCACCACGAGATATTTTAATATTTGTAACTGGTTCGGTTTCACCATTGTTTACATCTGTTCTATAAAAACTAATTGCATAGTTTTCATAATTAATAGAGAAATCAAAATTGGCATACCTTTGGAGCAATGGACTAATCCTACTCTCCATTTCAAGCTCCTGTAAACCTGCAAAAAATCGAGAGTTGCTATTTAACATTAATCGTCTTTCTGTATCATTTTCAAGATCATTGTCCCAATGAAACAAATCTTCAGTAAATGCATTATAGTATAACGTGTCGGCGGTTTTCACTCCCGTTTCTTCATTTAATTGTTGCCCCAATGATTTAAATTCTACCGATAGTCTTGTTTTTCCTGTACCATTGTAAGCAAAGAGTACAATATACTTTTTTTCATCAAGCAACATTCTAAAGTATTCAGCTATCTCTTTCAATGAATCGAAATGCTTATCATCAACTCTTTTGAGTACGAAATCCAACTTTTTAAGCACTTCTGGTGAAACATCATCTTTCAGCGTATATTCCGTAGTTCCTTTTGGCTTTTTATAATTATCTAAAAATAATCTTTTGTGTTGTTGCAATTCATCTTTATTGAGTTTTTTATTAGTGAGTTTACTAAATTCGTCTTTGGTAAACTTAGTTGGAACGTTTATGCTCATTCGCTAACCTCCTTAATAGAAGGAAACAGCCCTTGCATTAAGCCTTTCTTATGGGCTTTCAGAGCTTCAATTTTCTCTGCTTGTGCAGTTATGAGCGTGTCCAAGGCAGAAAGGCAATCAGCTATTTTTTGTTGTTCTCCAGTTTCTTTTTTTGGAAATAATACGTGTTTTTCTTTTAAATCAGCAAAATGTCTTTTATAGCTATTAGATTTTATTGGATCAAATAAAAGAAATTGATATAGAAAAGCCGGCTCAATGCTTATATCTGGCAACAAAATTTTTATTCCATCAGCACCTTGAGCAAATGGTTTATCAATAATCTTTAAAACGCAAGTATGGTCACCAAAAATTAGCAACGGTAATTTACTTGTTATCAAAGCATCTTTGTCATCGGTCCACCCACATATATATTCTTGAGATTGATCAATAATAGGGTAGTTACCATCTTCTTTATAAATAGCGGAAAGCAATTTTTTAGGTGGAGTTATTGTTGATATCAAATTTTCAACCGTTTTGGCTTCCCACTCACCACTATCCCTAAACTCAGGAAATCTCCATTCAGGAACAGTTTCACCCACGGCAGGGAACAGCTTTTGCATTAAGCCCTTTTTATGCAGTCTTAGGGCAGAAAGTTTTTTATCCTCCGCAGTGATTAGGTCGTCAAGGGAGGAAAGACAGTCAGCTATTTTTTGTTGTTCCTTGAGAATAGGCAAAGGCACAGGCATATCCCATAAATGCTTAGTATCAATACTTAACGAACCATGCGCACGAGCGCCAACTTCGATATATTTTCGCAACCATGAGCCGTGATAATTGGCTTGAAAGAGGTGATCAAAAAAATTAGGGTAGGAATTTTCATCTGTAATACGAAAACAAGTAAATATACTGTTCGGTACAGCTCCTTCTTCATACTGTGTGAGCATGGAAATATAACCTTCCGGAAATTGCTTTGTTGCACTTTTGTTATAGGCAAAATCACCTTTTTTGATTACATAATAGTTTTTATATGCACTTCCCGCTATCTCCCTGCCAAATTTATCGATTTGCGACACCAATCCTACACCAGATGTAACACTCATAAGCGTGTATTTTTTTGTTCCTGCTCGTTCTTCTACTGCGACAGCCAAGTTACCAAACTTCTTTATAGTCCATTCTGGATAATTCTTAAATTCAAGAAAACGTAGCTTTGGAAGCATTGTTTTGTTTTTCTTATTCATATGCCTTTAACCCCACAATCTCCCGTCCATTTGCCAACTTTTTCAGCAGCGGGATTAAGTCTTCCATTAAATCTAATTCCTTTTTTGTTCTATCTCTCCAGCTTAAATCCAAAGGTTCTAATAAATCGTTCAATTTTTCTCCGTCAAAAATCATACGTTCCATAATTTTATCAACAAATGCCTTCAGTGCCTCGGATTCGATGCCATGCTTATCAGCGATATTTTCCAATTTAACAGTGGACTTTTTTGCTTTAAACTCCAGATAACCATCTCTAATTGACTTCTCATCTAATCCTATGCCAGATTGAAGCGTTTCGATGTATTCGCTGATGTCTTCTCTTTCGCTCATCAAGTTTGAAGTTGATGAAATAAGGTCAATCAGTTCTTGTTTAGTCATTTTTTCTTTTTTCGCTGAATCAGGTTGCGTGTAGTTTGACAGTAATGACATTATGTAATCATAATCAATAATTGCAGAAGCAAACAGAACAAATTCAAAATCGACTTGTTCTGCCTCGGGTGATTGATTTTCCTTATTTTTGCCTTGCTGTTCTTTAAGCCGTTGAGCGACATTAATATATGCCCCACGAAATGCTCGCAAAGTGTCTTCTGGTAATAATTCCTTTATTTTTTCATCTTGCTCTTTTTCAAGATCTGTATACTGGTCAAGCTGCGTTTTATATCGTTGTACCTCTTTGAACTTGTCAATGAATTCCACACGAGCCGTATCACCTTTTAAATTGCTCACTTCTTCTGGTTTGCATTGGAGCCCTTGTGACTCCATGAACTTTTCAAGGGCGGCGACAGCTTTATCCAACTTTTCAACAACAACAGGGGCAGGATCAACAAGCCAAATTTCTTTAACTTTATCACTATTTTCTTTACCAGAGAAAAGCGCAATAGCATCATTGACTTCATTTTGATGTCCTCTGAAGTCAATTATGTTTCCATAGGGTTTTGTGGGGTTTAAAACACGGTTTGTTCTTGAGAATGCCTGAATTAACCCGTGCTGCTTCAAGTTTTTATCTACGTAAAGCGTATTCAAATACTTAGAATCAAACCCAGTCAGTAGCATATCCACAACAATTGTAATATCTATTTTATTTTTATGTGGATAATCTTCATTTGTATATTGCTGATCTTTGATACGTTTTTGTATATCCTGATAATATAAGTCAAACTCGTTGATACTGCTAGTAGTGCCATATTGCGCATCATAATCTTGCATGATAGCTTTAAGCGCAGCTTTCTTTTTATCTGGCTCTTTTTCATTGTCAGCTTTTTCTTGATCAAGATCTTCTTGAAGCTGTTTTACATCTTTATTTCCGTCTGCTGGTGGAGAAAAAACACAAGCAATATTCAAATAGCTCAAAGCCTTATTGTTATTAGTTTTTGAGGTGTTTAAGCTCTTAAATAAGTCATAATACTCAATAGCGTCATTGATAGATGCTGTCGCAAAAATTGCGTTATATCGTCTGTGGTTAGTAGCAGCGTCATGCTTTGCCAAGATAGCCTTAACTACAGAGAGTTTATATTCTCTTGATGAGATTTTCACTGATTTTTTATCATCTTCGGGCTTAAAATAATCAATGTGAAAGCGCAATACATTACCATCATCAATAGCATTGGTAATTGTATAAGCGTGGAGTTCTTGTTGAAAAACATCTTTTGTAGTTCTATATGAACCCACAGTACCATCTACCTGTTTGTATGTTGAGTTCTCTTCAAAAATAGGTGTTCCTGTAAATCCGAAAAGCTGTGCTTTCGGAAAAAAGCTCTTTATAGCATCGTGATTATCTCCAAACTGAGAGCGATGGCATTCGTCAAAAATGATAGCCATTCGTTTATTACGAAGCTTTTCTAATCTTTCTTTATAGGTGGGTTCTCCTTTTTTCTTTTTATCTTGATTGCGTTTACTATCTTCATTAAGAGCAAGCCCGAGTTTTTGAATAGTGGTAACAATGACCTTATCTTTATAGTCATCAGATACGAGTCGTCGAACTAAGCTTTCAGTGTTGGTGTTTTCTTCAACACAACCCTCTTGAAATTTGTTGAATTCCAGTCTGGTTTGTCGGTCAAGGTCTTTTCTGTCCACAACAAATAAACACTTATGAATTTCAGGGTTGTCCTTTAAAAGTGTAGATGTTTTAAAAGAGGTCAGGGTTTTTCCGCTTCCTGTGGTATGCCAAATGTAACCGTTACCGCGATTTTGTTCAATGCAATCCATAATTGCCTTAACTGCATAAATCTGATAAGGACGCATAATCATTAGTTTTTGTTCACTTACAACAAGAACCATATATTTGCTAATCAATTGTCCAAGCGTGCATTTAGGGAGAAATTGCTCCGTAAAGTCATAAAGATTTGTTATTCTATTATTATCTTTATCTGCAAACTCGTATATCGGCAGAAATCTTTCATCTGCATCAAAGCAAAAATGCTCTTTGTGATTATTTGCAAAGTAATATGTATTTGTTTCATTGCTAACAATAAATAGTTGCATAAAACAAAGAAGGGAATTTGTATAACCATTTCCTAGGTCATTTTTATATTCCACGATCTGTTCCATTGCTTTTTTAGGTGTAATTTGCAAGGACTTTAATTCAATTTGAACGACAGGTAATCCGTTTATCAATATTATCACATCATAACGATGATTGCTGTTTTCTGTATTTATACGAAGTTGATTTATCACCTCATATTCATTTTTACACCAGTTATTTATATTAACAAGGGTGTATTGTAATGGTGTATCATCATCGCGTTTAAATGTATTTATTTCACGTAGAGCTTTAGCAGCAGAAAAAACATCAGCAGTTATAATACTATCTTTAAGCCGCATAAATTCAGAATCACTTAATTTTACACGATTTAATCGCTCGAAATGTTCTCTGAAATTAGCTTCGAGCGAGGCTTTATCCCTAATGTCATCGCGGTATGTATATTTTAGCTCTGTTAATTTATCAATAAAGGAAAATTCTATTTGTTTTTCAGATTTCATGTCAACCTCCTAAATTACACCATATAGATGGATATCAGTCTAGATTCTTTAACATATTATCATCAAATATCTCAAAGCTATCCAGTAACTTTTTTGAATCATCAAACTGTTGAAAGACAAAAACAAGAGCTAGATATGTTGACCATTGCAACGGTCGCCGTCTTGTTTCGATAAGCATCATTGATTGCCGGGTTACTCCGATTTTTTTTGCTAAATCCTTTTGTGTAATACGAATGGACGTTCTGAGTACAGGTAAATGCTTCGCCATTTTTTCTAAATACTCTTCTTGTTTTTGAGTCAATGGTTCTTTTTCCATTTTTCCACCTCACGTTTTTACTATTATATCATATTATTTTGCAAATGTAAATCTTGATGATAAAATATTTAGCTTTTAGAGGAGGACAACATTTTTTTATGCTTTCTTTGTCATATGAATATACTTAGGCATTGTGCCAAAGGAGGCGAATCATGCTATACAAACCCATCTATACCCTACAGCAATTACAAACTTATTTGTCCGACGCACCTCTCGTCGCTTTCGACTTTGAAACCGCGCCGGATGAAAAATACAGGAACGAGGATAAAGCCGCGCTGGATGCCCATAAAAGCCACATCGTAGGCATCAGTTTCTCGGTTGCCGAAGGAAGTGGAGTGTATCTGCCCATCGCTCACCGTGTGGGACAGAATGCTGAAGGACTAACAGAAATCTGGACGTGGCTGGCGAATTTTTTCACCAGCACTTCCATCACCAAGATTGCCCACAACCTCGCCTTTGAGAGCCAGTTTCTCTATGCGCGGGGCATCGTGATTCAGGAACCGGTGTACGATACCATCGCCGCCGCGCAGCTGGTATATAAAAATGAAAAGGAATTCCGTTCGCTCGGTGATTGCGGGCTGAAAACCCTTGTACCGGAATACTTTCACGAGCCGCTGCCGTCCTATGTGGAAACCGTGGGCGGCTTGCATTTCGATGAACTCGATCCGCAGTCTGAGAAAACCGTTCACTATGCCTGTGCCGACGCGGATTACGCCTTGCGACTGTATCACCTTTTGAACGGTTGGTTCGATCGGTTCTTGCCAAAGCACCGTTATATCGTAGAAAAAGTAGAATCGCCCACCTCCGTGTATGTGTGAATTATGCGGTATAACGGTCTGCCCATTGACCGTGACCTCATGGAGAAAAAACGCAGTGAGGCTGAGAAAAGACTGGTGGAGTTGAAAGGCAAAATTGCTTTCATTATCGGCGACATCAATATCGGAGCCAATGCCAGCACCGCTGCGTTCAAGCGATACCTGTTTGATACGCTGAAACTGCCCAAAATGAAACTGACCGCCAAGGAGCAGGACGCGCTGGATGATGAAGCCATTATTCTGCTCAAAGAGTGGTGCGCCGTCAACCGCCCCGAATTGACTGAACTATTTGAATTGGTTCAGGAATACCGTCGCTGGGGCAAAATTAAGGGTACATATATAGACGGTTACATGAAATATATCAACAGCGCAACTGGGCGGCTGCACCCGGATTTGCTGCCACTCGCAACCGAAACCGGGCGTTTCGCCTCCAAAAACCCGAACTGTCAGAATATGCCCCGCGCCGGTGCAGACGACATCGGTGTTCGCAACTTCATCACCGCGCCGGAGGGAAAAATTCTGCTGTCGCTGGACTTTTCCCAAATTGAACTGCGCGTAGGTGCTTTTTACTGTAAGGATGAAAAAATGCTGGAAACCTACCGTTCCGGAGGGGATATCCATGCCCTGACCACAGCGGTTATCTATAAAATCCCGCTTTCCGAAGCGGCAGATAAAAATGCGCCGAACTATAAAGAGCGGCGTACCATCGCCAAAAACTGCAACTTTGGTACGTTTTTCGGTTTGTTCCCGAAGGGACTGCAAAAAACGCTGAAATTCAAAGCCGGTTTGGATGTGCCGCTCTCCGAGTGTGAAGCCATTATCCGAAACCTGAAGATCGGGTATCCCCGCCTTTCCCGCTGGCAGGAGGAAGTAAAAACCCGCGCCGGATTCCGCAAGTATACAGAAACATGGCTGGGCAGAAGGCGCAATATCCCGGAGATTGCATCGCCCAATTGGAATAAAAAATCCCTCGCCGAGCGCATGGCGATGAACACTCCGATTCAGGGTACAGCGGCGGATATCTTGAAACTTGCTCTCGGACGCATCCTAGAAGGCTTGCCTGAGCACCCATGGCTTATGCCGCTGCTGCAAATTCACGATGAATTGGTCTTTGAATTGCCCGAAAACCAGCTTAAAAACGCCGTTGTTTTCATTAAAAACTGCATGGAAACGCAGCCTTTTGAGGCGTTTTCCGTGCCGATAATTGCAGAAGCCGCCGCAGGACTTCGCTTCGGCGAACTTCATGAACTGGAGGTGAGTGAACTTGTCTGATTACAATTTGAATGGTCTGCCCATCTCCCCGGCGGAGTTTTTGGGCGCATTTTTTGAACCATCGGAGACCGTGTGCCTCCGTATTTTCAGCGATAAACCGGACAGCGCATTCGCCGGGCAGAAGCTGGAGGTGAAAGCCGGACGATTCGACGGTATTGCCGAAACCCTGCAAAAGCACAATGAGCAGGGGCGCGGCATCTATTTTGTCATCAACTTCGGCGGTCACGAGGATAATCAGATCACACGCATCAATGCACAATTTATGGAGTGTGATGACCTGCCGCTGGAGGAGCAGCTTGCCAAGATACAGGCATTTCCGCTTGAACCGTCGCTGATTGTCAAAACCCGAAAATCCCTGCATTGCTACTGGCTGATGAAAAAGGCGATGCCGGAACGATTCCGAACAATCCAGAAAAAATTGATCACCCACTTCGGAGCAGACCCGGCTTGTGTGAACGAGAGCCGGGTTTTTCGTCTGCCGGGCTTCTTCCATTGTAAAGAAGAGCCGGTTTTGGTGGAGTGCATCAAGTTTAATCCCGAAATTCGCTACACACAAAAGGAACTGGAAGCCGTCCTGCCGGATATCTCCGACGAACCCACGCCGCCCGGAACTGCACCGTCACCCATCAAGGAACGCGGCTCTCAAAAAGGGCTTCTTACTACAGGCAGACGCTGAGTTAGTTAACGTAATGCTAGATGATGCAATAAAAACATTATCAGATGGAGAGTATCCGATAGTACATTCCGATAGAGGTGGTCACTATCGATGGCCTGGCTGGATTTCCAGGATGGATAATGCGAGATTAACCAGATCAATGTCAAAGAAA
>CAZNYY010000039.1:0-11582 GCA_964577335.1 uncultured Oscillospiraceae bacterium
AAAATACAGGACTTTTGTTATACTGCCCTGAAAAAAGATTAAACGACTTGTTTTTAGTTATAGCTTGACATAAGGGTGCCTTAAATCATGGAGCCGAATCTTTTTCAATCCATTCTGCTTTAAAATCTTAGCAAATTTTTGTGTAATGTAGTCTGGTTTAAATAAATTCCCCATATTCTCTTTTTCAAAAAACACATCGACATTCAGTTCCTTTAGTTCCCTGACGGTTTCAAGCATTGTTACGGTATTTCCTGCAAGCCTTGAGAGGGACTTTGTGATAATCATATCTATTTTTCCATCTCTGTCCTTTCAGACTGGTTTTGTCATTCTTTTAAGAATTATTTGACGGTGTATTCTGCGTTTCTGATTTCTTTTTGTTTATGTCATACTCACTTACCATATCAATAAATTTGGTCAGCATCTCTTTTTGCTCATGGCTAAAATCTTTAATTTTATCTCCCATAAGGTTTGAAAACGCCGGGCTATCCGCTGTAAGCGAATCTTGTGTTAAGCTGTCAAGCGAAATACCTAAGGCCTGTGCAATGTTAAAATACACTTCCAATCTGCCTCTGTTGATCCCTCGCTCTAAATTAGAATAATACTTTGTAGTAATTTTGGCTTTCTCGGCAACTTTTTCTTGCGTCATATCCATAATATGTCGTTGCCGCCTTATTCTTTTACCTATTAGTTTATAGTCCATAATACTCACCGCCCTTATAACGTATATTATAAGGTAAATCTTCCTTAATATTAATGCACTGTATTACTAAATGGTACTCTATGGATTGATTTAATGTAAATTTTATGGTATAGTTGGCATTGTAGAATACGCCAAATAATTTAAACTTTAAAATTGGAGGGAGGAGCCATTATGAAATTAATCGCTCCGCAACGGAAGATAGGAGGAAACAGGTCAAAGATTTAATGAATAAAGTTTTTGAAGATTAGTATTTTCGGAAAATAAATATGGATGTCTTGAAAAGTATGGAGTGAACCACGCATGACGGTCTATTTACAGTTATTTTAAACCTCGTTGAATAGTCGACTGTAAGTTTTATTCCACCAGTCCATACTTCACCTTAATTCGGTCCAGTTTTTCCAGCATAGGCTTTGCGATAAACAGCAGGAATACTATGGTAGCGGCAGTATGGATTAGGTCAAAAGGCACTCCCCGAAGGTAGGAGAGATGGAACATTTCCACTGTTGGTTTTGGCTGAGATGTCAGCACGGCGGCAGGATTCATGATACCACCGTAAATAAAGAATGTTGACAGTCCTCCGAACACACACAGTGCTATGGTGTTTCGCCGCAGAAAACCTTTGCGGAACAATATGCCTGCCAAAAAACCAATGATACCGAAAGCAAACATTTGCCACGGCGTCCACGGTCCTTGCCCGAAGAACATATTGGATGCAAAGCCTGTGACCGCACCCACTAAAAAGCCCGTTTCTCCGCCAAACGCCACCCCTGCTATAATGACAATGGCAACCACCGGTTTAAACTGGGGCAGCATGAAAAAGGCTGTACGCCCCGCCACAGCGATGGCACAAAGAACTGCTATGACAATGAGTTCCCTTGCCTGTGGTTTTCGACCTTCAAATACCATGATAAAAGGCAACATAGTTTCTAAAATAATGAGCATACTGATAAAATAATATTTCCTGTCGCCTAAATAGTAAACACCTACATAAATGGTGAGTGGAATGGCAAGCAGAATCATTGCCGCTGCCATCATTGTACGTTTGGAAAGTTGCCGTTTTTCTTTAGAAGTTTGCTCATTTGCTATATTTATGCTTTTTCGGTGGAGCATTCCGAAAAAAAAGATTATAGCGACTGTCATGGCAAGAATAGTAAGCACATAACGCCAAAACCCTACAGGATTGCCCACCAATTCTGTAGCCAAGTCACCCTCTGTTATGAGTTTAGGCAGATCCCTCAAGCTTGGAATATTTAAAATTCCTATCAAGATAAAAACCAAAGCCAAAACGACAGCGCCAATCTTACGCCACAAGGGGAGTTTTTCTGTTTTTTTCTCATCTTCTTTTTCCTTTGGCGTTTCACTTTGTTTCCATAGGAAATCTTTCGGCGGTTTTGTTTGAAAAGATGATACTTTTCCGCCGCAAGCCGCAATCACGTCTTCCGCAGTAATCGCTTGGGGCAGTTTATGCCGTGCCATACGATTGGCGGCTGTAGTATAAAAACTGTTGTTTGCAAAAAAGCGTCGGGTGGTATTAAAGCTAACAATGCTTCCATCAAAAAACATGGCACAGCGATGGGCATATTTTGCACAAAACTCAATATCATGACTCACCATGAGAATGGTAACACCCTTTTGTAAAAGCTCATAAAGAATTTTAGCAAACTCCTGCTTAAATTCTGCGTCCAGCCCCTTAGTTGGCTCGTCTAAAAGCAGAATTTTGGGTTCTAAAAGAAGTACCTTTGCCAATGCCGCTCGTTGCTGTTCACCGCCCGAAAGGTCATATGGGTGCATGGAAATGAGGTTTTCAATACGGCATAGTTTTGATATCGTCTGTACCCTGTCCGCCTTTTCGTCCTTCGTTAATTTTTTATCTGAAAGCATTTCCAAAAGGTCTTCACCAACCGTTTTCTTTACAAAAATAGCTTGAGGATTTTGAGGCAGCACTGCCAGCATCTGATGAAAAAGTTGATGGCTTTCCATCTTTCGCAGGTCTTGTCCGTTTATTTTTACAACTCCCCGATAAGACTTGTTTATACCCGAAATCAGTGACAATGCTGTGGTTTTCCCTGCACCGTTACCGCCCAATATCACACAAAATTCTCCCGAATAAATTTTCATGGAAAGCCCCTTCACCACATCAGGCAATTCTTTTTCGTAGCGAAACCACACCTCGTCAAACTCAATAACTGGTGTGCCGTTTTGTTTGTATACTGAATTATCTGTGATGGGAACTTCGCACAAGGTCTGTTTTTTAGCAAAATCATCCAACCATGTGCGCCCCTCCCTTACCGTGACGGGGCAAGACAAGTCATTTTCCACAGCGGCATAAACACGCATAGGCACAGGCATGGCAAGAAACATACCGTGATGTTGCTCTTTCAGTTGCCTGCCCACACTCTCTGCCGTACCATCGCAAATGAGTTTCCTTTCGTCCATCACAAGCACACGGTCCGACAAAGAGAACACTTCTTCCAACCGATGCTCGGTCATAATAACGGTCACGCCTAATTCACGGTTAATCTTTCCCACAGCAGATAAAAATTCCGCCGCTGCAATGGGGTCTAACTGACTGGTGGGTTCATCTAAAATAAGCACCGAGGGCTGCATCGCCATAATAGAGGCAAGGTTTAGCAGTTGCTTTTGCCCGCCTGATAATTCCGTTACGTTTTTATAAAACCAGTTTTCTATGCCAAAGAAAGATGCCATCTCCGCCACTCTCAGACGTATGGCGAGGGTGTCAAAACCAAGGCTTTCCAATCCGAATGCAAGTTCATGCCATACCTTATCGGTGACAATTTGGTTGTCGGGCGACTGCATCACAAACCCTATTTTGGAGCTTTGGGTTCGATGGTCGATTTCAGATAAGGGGCTTCCTTCAAATAAAATCTCCCCGCTTCGGTTTCCATGGGGGGAAAGCACGGTTTTAAGCTGACACAGGAAGGTGGTTTTCCCACAGCCTGAAGGACCGCAAAGTGTTACAAACTCTCCCTGATTGATGGATAAATTAAGATTATCCAACACCTTTTTTTCCTTCTGAGGATAGGAAAAAGTTAAATGTTTGATTGTATAGCTTTCCATTTCCAATCCTCCTTTATATTGATTACAATGGGTGTTAAGCACAATGCCAAATAGCAAAAATACAGGCTGATGGGATAAGTTGCAAGCCCCACACCTTTCATGGTAGGAAAATACCGCCAGTAAAGACCGCCCATAAGTGCCCCGAATAGAATATACCCGCCGCAAAGCAAAAGAAATATCATGGCATTTTTATCCCGTCTGTCAAAGCGGTAAACAGAAAAAGCGGTACGCCCTTTAAGACCATATCCGCGGCTTTTCATGGAATCCGCAGTTTCTATGGCATTTTCCAGTGCCCAAGTTGTCATAATGGACAGAATTTTTATACCATTTTTTGCACGCTGTAAAAGGCTGCCGTTCGACACATCTCGCCCTACGCATCTTTGAGCATTTGAAACCACTTTAAGCTGTTCCTTAAAACGGGGTACAAAACGCAGTGTCATGGACAAAACCAAAGACAAAGACGGAATAACACGCCCAAAAAGATATACAAACTTGTCCGAGGTCATCACGGTGTTGTAGCAGGAAAACCAACAGACCACAGTTATCAGCATCACCGCCGCCCCAATCCCGTAAGTAATGGATTCTAAGGTCAAGGGATTGCCGTCCCTAAGATAGGTGAGGATAGTGCCGCCCTCATGGTTAAAAGCAGGGTTAAGAAGTGCTGTAACAATGAGCATTGGCAGCATATATTTCAAATTAAAGCGGAGTGCTTTTTTGCCGTTTAGATAAATCGAATAGCAAAAAGCACACAGCAGTGAAATTCCAAGACAAATAGGATGCATAAAAAACATAGAAAACAGCAATACCAATGTAAAATACAAAAAGTTCACAGCAGGATGGTAGGTTGAAAATGTATCTTTCATTGTTCGCCCTCCGCGGCATAGTATCCGCCTACATCCCGACCCAGATCACAGGTATATACCCACTCCACCATATCGCCGGCTTTTAGTTGATAACGGGAAGCCCCATAACCCGGAAACCAGCCGTTGACCTTATACATCCAACCGGAAAGTTCCCCCACGTCGAATTCATAAAGGTTGTTAATCCCTTCAATGTATGCACTGTTATATATAGGCGTACTTCTAAACTCCATATGGATTTTATTTTTTTTCATTTCCCGTTGAAGCAGATTAAATACCGTTTCTCCTTCGTAGAAGGTAACCTTCGTGGGGGGGAAAATAACTCCGTCCTCCGGCACAAGCTCTATCTTTTCTTTGTTCATGTATTTAATATTTTGAAGGATGGTATCACAGCGCACGGACAGTGTGCAGGTATATGCAGTATTTGTAACAACAGCACTCTGGGGTTCTACGGGAACAGGCTTGCCCTCGGAAATAGGGTCGGTAAGATATCTATCCTTTCCTGTGTCGGGATTAATTTCCATACCTTGCGCCTCGGAATAGGTTTCGGAACCCTCATACACGCCTTCTGAGGAGTTTTCCTTTTGTTGCGGCAATGTTTCATGGGGCAGAGTGGAAGGGACAAAATCTTCTTCCTCCGATTGTTCATATGAGTTTGCCACACCGCTTTCTGTAGGCTCATGGTCTGCATCGGAGGTTTCAAAAGTGGAGGCGGGTGTTTCAGCGGTCTGCGGTGTCGGTGCTAACGTATTTATCGGCACGTCCGTTTGACGGGGAACATCTTTTATCGCATAGTTCCCGCCCCAAAAATAGGCTATGGCTAAGACTGCAAAAATAACCGCCGCCGCAATAAATTTACCTTTATGCTTTTTCAAAAACATCATTAAAATCACCTATTCCTATAACTCTGCTAAAAGAAGCCCTCGTCTCGTTGAAACGCATTATGGTGTGAAAATTTTTCTACAAACAAAAAATTTTCAATCCGTTTGCGTTATAAGAGCTTCGCACGCTCCAGCATATTATACAGCATTTGTGCAATTTCAAAACGCCGAGCGGCAAGGGCGGGCTGTATGTTAAATTCTTCATCGGATAAAATTTTGCTTTGATAGCAGAACGCAAGGCTTTCCCTCGCCCAATCAGAAACGGTTATATAATCCCCAAACTGCGCTAAAGTATCACGCACCGTCAAATCGTCGAGAGTAGTGTTCATGCCACACAGTTTAGCGGCACGGGCAGTCATAACTGCCGCTTCCTGCCGTGTAATTATGCCGTTTGGGTCAAAGATAGTAGGGGATGTTCCTGCCACAATGCCATAGGCATAAGCTGTGCCCACATATCCCGCATACCATGCGCCGCTTTCCACGTCCTCAAAGATATTGACTTCTTTGGGTTCAAGCGCCAAGCCCCGCGTGATAATAGCCGCATACTCCGCACGGGTCATAGTCGCATCGGGGTCGAAAGATGTATCCGTTTTGCCGTTTATAATGGCTCTCTCCGACAATTTCTCAATTGCCTTTTGGTTGGCGTGGTCTTTCACATCGCCAAAAGTTTTGCCCGGTGAAATCACAGGCATAACATTCACGTTGGAATTTTTGCCCGGAAGACCCGACTTGGTCGGCTTTTGCGGTATGGTTTCGACCCGTTTTTTCGCATCGCCCATGCGGTATAAGCTATTCTTACTTTCCGCCGCCCGTTTCGCCGCCACAAGAGCGTAAAAAACCTGCTCTGTAGACATTTGGCTGTTTCCGCCTTCGTCGGCGGTGTGCTTATAGCTGCCGCCGACACTTTTAAAGCTGAAAATATTATCTATTAGCGTATTACCGTTCTTTACAAAGCGCATATCGTCAAGGGCAATCCCCAGCTCGCATAGCGCAACTAAGACCTGCGAAGTACTCTCTACGTTTGTCTTGCCCCAGCTTGCATAACCGCCGCTTGTGTCCTGCATATTTGACAGGCAAGTCAGCGCCCTATCCGTCGCCGTTTTTATCTCCGGCATATCCTGATACTTCGCCAATGCTTGAAGCGCCATACCCGTTATATCAGGGTCGGCTTTCTCCCTTGACTCAATCGGCTCACCACCCGAACCCGCCGTGAGATTAAACCCGCCATCTAAAAGCTGACAGCGAAGGATTTCGGCAATATATAAATCTCTTGTCGCCTGTGTTTTCGCTTCACTATTTTGGGGGATGGGATAATCTGCGCTGTCAAGTGCAATCAGCGCAAAAATCGGTCCGTTAATACCTTGCCATATAGTTTTTTCAAAATCCCCCAGCGGCAAAGTCAAATCATATCCCGCCACATTGCGGGGGTCGTACCCTGCCGCTGTAAGTCCAAGGATTACACGTGAATATTCGGTGTATTTCTTCTCATGTAAGATGCCGTCTGTCGCCTTTATATATTCCTCAACCGTCCTATAATAATTTTCATAATAGCTGTCAGGAACACGGTGCCCGCTTCGGGCAAGCCCTATTACTGCCCATTCACCGCCAATGGAGCCAACCTGCGGATTTTGCACTGCTTTATAAACATATTCAGCTACATCTTCTATTGCGGTATCAAGAGTATTCATTTCGACAGCAAATGAGGTTCCCGCAAAGGATAATACGACTACCAGTGCCAACAGCAAGGATATTATTTTTTTACGCATTTTTAACTCCTCCATATGGATACTCTTATAGTCTTTATAGATTAAGCCTATCGGGTTGATTTCAGTAAACAATGCAGCGTACGAATATCCTGTGGTTTTTTTAATTCTTTATTATTCAAAACTGTTTTCGTGTTTTCGACCAATAAACTTTGCTCAATTCCATTGTCTTAACGAAGCTATAAAGAAACGGAGGGGAGGCTTCTACTAAAAAACCGCATAAGCCTCCTCGTTATATTTTCGGTTCTAAAACCTACTTTGAAATTTGTTCCATTAAACGCATGAGCAACGTTGCTGCTTCTGCACGGCTACCCGTGCCGTCAGGAGCAAGGCTATCGGCTGTACGACCTTGGATTAGATCTGTGCCAACCGCCCATTCCATTGCTGACCTGGCCCATTCGGACACATTATCCGCATCAATAAAGACCGACAAATCGGCAGATGCACTCACATCAAAGTTCTTCCATTTCATGTAGTTGTACAAGATTACAACAAACTGCTCACGGGTGATACTGTCATTTGGACCGAACAGATTACCGCCATAGCCACTTACAATTTTGTTTTCGCTTGCCCAAGCCACAGCATAAGTATACCACTGTCCACTCTCTACGTCAACAAAAGACGGTTTGTCGATAGTCGGTTCATCTTCGCTGCGGAAAAGGATTGTTACCAGCATAGCTCGCGTGAGGTTTGTCTGAGGCTCGAAACCATTGTCAGTGCCCCTCATAAGCCCCGCCTCACTTACGTATTTTACAGGCTCATAGAACCAATCGGTACTCTGTATATCACTAAATGGATTTATCCAATCACTATTCTCTGTTGTGGTGGGTGCCGTAGGTGTTAATGTTAATCCGCCCGTGGAAGATGTTACTCTCCCAGGGTTTGAAGTCGGATTTGTGTTTTCGTCCTTCGCTTTCAGCCAAGCATTCCAGTAAGTTCCGTCACCGAGCGCCGGATTTTCCGCATCGTCAAACCAGTCTTTTACCTCATAACTATAATCATTCACATAGTGCCAAATAACTACGTCGCCATCTTTCAAATCGTAATCTAAAAGCCCGCGGCTGGGATGTTTCTGGTTCTCAGCCGAAGCGTTTTTCCCCACAGTATACATCCAACCGGAGCGCTGCCCGTTGTCCATCTCGGATAGCTTATAACCACCAAGGGATGTCGGCGCAGTAATGGATTTTACATAATTCGTTTCCTGACCCTGTGCAGTGAGATTTGCGTCCCGGGTCGCTTTGACAAACAGGTCGTACATGGTGTCGCCCTTACTCATGGTGTAGCGGGTTGTGGGAACCCAAGTAACATATTCCGAGCCTTGGTAGTTCCCGTCGGACAAATCAATATCAGCCTTTGACTGTGTTGCACCGATAAGGCGGAAGGTAACAGAAACCTTAGAAGATTCCCCGGGTGCAAGGTTATACTGCCAACGTGCGGTAAGTTTGAGTGCGGCAGGCATATCTTGTGTGTATGCATTGTATTTCTCGCCGTCGTCATCAAACCAGCCAAGGAATGTGCGGCTTGTCCATAGAGGAGTTGGAAAAGACTTGTCGGGCGTTTTGGGTATATAAGTTCGCTCTAAATCACCCGATATTGTGCCGCCAACCGGGTCAAAGGTAATGACGGAATAGATATCCGACCCTCCGGTTCCGTCGTCTACGAGTTTAAGATATCCAATCCACGGTTCTTTGTCGCCGTCTTGCACAATGATACGGATAATTCCATGTTCAGGCATTTTTTCATATGTGGCACTTGTCCCGCGAATACTGTTAATATAAGTATTGTCTGCATCGGTTTCTACACTTACAACAAATGCACCGGACACAGGCACATTCTCTGCCACGTCACCCGTCAGTTCCACCGTTTTTCCGTCTACGGTGATAGCTGTGGGGGAACTCGTCATACCAACAGCCGCCAAGCTACGGGAAACTTTGTTCATTCCGTTAACTTCGGTTGATTTCTCGCCGATGCTGCCGTTGTCAATCAAGTTTGCTGATTGTACCTTCACATAGTGAATACTTACATCCGACAAGTCAACAGGCAAACCATTTTCATCTACCGCCCACTTCAAATCAAAGCCGTCTTGTGTTTGCTTACGACCCGATTCTAACTCGATGTAGGGGTTTGTTGGTGCGTCAAGGTTCCTGTCGCCAACATCAGCATAACCAAAGGATGTGCGGGGCGGCTCTGTGTTGCCATATTCGTTTGAACCGGCATTCGGCTTTAAGAATACACCGCCGAAGGACATAGAGTTTTCAAGCTCAGGCGTCCAGTTAAAAAGCGGATAATAGTGTTTTATCGGGTAATAGTACATAGTACCCGTGCTGCCTATGCTGTCTGTGTACTCTGCCAAAACATTGTTGGTATAGGTAACTTCATAGTCCCAGACCGCACAATCGTCGAAGTGAACAGAACCTGCCAGAGTATACCATGTCTCGCCGTCCTCCGACACAAGAACGTTGCCCGGTTCGGCAAAACCGTGGCTACCATCATACGAGTTTCCGGTAACTATGAAATCAATACCGTACTTATTGTTTGGGTCATCTGTGATTGGTTCTTCGTAGTAATAAGTAATATATCCGCCGAAACTGCCAAGGGAAGTCGGTCCCTGATTTACACTGCCGGTCGTTGTACCCATGCCGCCACGCAGGGTGGATACACCGTTGACACCATATGGACCGATGCCATTACCGTTCGTGTACTGGGATGCGATGCTTAGGTAGTCTATTACTTTAGATGGCATACCTGCACCGGACTGAGTAAAGCAAGTGAAACTGTAATCTTTCTCATCATCGACAGCCTTAACCGTTACCACGGTTTTTACTCCGTCCACTGCGGTGTCCAAAGCAAGGGTGCAAATTCCATCTATAATTTCCTGTTTTTCGTCACCGATGAAAACATTTGTACCCGTACCGACCTCAAAGGAGAAACGACCCTTTTCTTCACCATACCAAACAACGGCATCAATTTGTGTATCGGCCTTGGGGCGAATGGGTTCCCAAATAAAACCGGAACCGGCAGTGAAAGGGTCAAGCATTTGTCCGTTTAATACCTCTATTTCACCGATTGCAGCTGTCGGTACAACTGTAATCTGAAGTGTTGTGCGGCAATCTCCAAAGAAAACTGTAATTTCGTAATTGCCGAGGGCAGAGAATTCGTCCGTTGGCGAAAACGTGAACCCTTTAACAGGAGTTTTTGTGCCGTCCTCAAGTGTCGCCTCCACTATCATTCCGGCAGCGTCAAATTTCTCGCCCACTGCATAAGTGACCCTGCTTGGTACTGTGGTTACTGCAATAGAGGTAACGTCCTCGGGTTTGGGGTCGCTTGATGTATCTGTTTTGGCAATGGAAAAGACAAATTTATAAAGGGTATCAACTCCATTATCCGGACTGCCGTTATATGCATACAGGTCAAGCTGTGCCTGTCCGCTATGCAAGGTAACAGCTGTACCTGATTCTCTGAAATCAAAGTAGTTTTGTACATAGGGTATTTGTGTCAAGCCCGAAAGGGTGTTGATAATCGGTCTGTTTCCTCTACCTCCTGCATCCACATTGATATTGAGCGTTGCATTTTGCGAAGTGGAAGAATCCAAAACCACATAGGCGGTACGGACTCGGCGGATACCCACTGTGCCGCCGGGGCTGTCCTGCAGTGTATAGTCACTAATTTCTGCACCGTTTATGTACCAGCCATAAACATAACCGCTGCCTGTTTCAGACCCATAATAGTAGTCGTCCTCGCCGCCGAGTACAAGATAATTTTCAGGAGGGGTTTCCAAAACCGTATAGATTGCGGTTGCCTTGTCATACACCCGGCCGTCCCCGTCCATTACCTCAACATCAAAGGTATATTCCCCCTCTTCCTCCGGTGTCCACCAGAAATGATAGGGGCGGCTGGAATTGCTGTTTACAGTGGGACTGCCTAAGGAGGCGGTTAGCTCACCAAAGGGCTTTGCTTCCCCATTATGGGTAATTTGAACAACCGTTTTGACCGTATCCAACATAGGACCGCCGCTTTTGCTAACGCGAACGCCGAGATTGTAGGTACGGTTTGGTATCAGCAAAACATCGTCAAATTGCGACATTCTGATACTTTGAATAGAAACAGAGCGAGCCGACTGACCTTGTCTGAAGCTATAAAGCAGTGCGCCGTCCTTATCGTATACGGTAACTGTGGCAAAGTATCCGCCCTCTACCAGCGGAACCCAATCATCCGAATAAAGGATGGTAGGGTCGATGCTGTCGGGTAAATCCACCGTCCATTGCTGCTCGAAAATAATTTCCCTCTCAGGACTGTCGGA
>CAZNYY010000040.1:0-11575 GCA_964577335.1 uncultured Oscillospiraceae bacterium
TCCATTGCTCCATTCTATGCACCTCCTTCAAGCACAACACAATGCCACAGTTTTTTGAAAATAGCTATATCAAATACAAAGATTCCGCTATTTCATCTCCATGCTGCAGCTTAGTTCAGGGCGTGCAAGGCATTGCTCAACCGTCATGCCCTCCGGCGTGAGGAGGATACCGTAGTCGGTGCAGGACGCACCCTGCGACTCCATCAGCTTCTGCCCATAGTGTTGGAGATCCCTGTTCGCAAGCAGAACACCCTTTAGCGGAATATCGTGCTTTGCGAGCTCTGCCCTGGCATATTCCAGCGAAGAGGCGATTTCCCGCATAAGCTGAAAATCCACCGCTTGCTCCGCGAGATCCACCGCTTCGTCCAGCGTAAGGTCTTTGGGTCCTGCCTCCAGCATTGCCTTATAGACGGGAAGCCGCCCCTCACGGTCGAGCTTGTGAAGCAGCTCCGCAAGCGCATCGACCACTGTGATACCGCCATCGCATTCATTGAGCTCATCGGTTATCAGTTCAGCGAGACTCGGAGCGAGGCAGTCCTCCACATAGAAGGTGCATTCCCGCAAGGAGGCCACCCCCACAGTCTCTACCGCTTGGGAAACGACCGCATCATCGGCGGGAAGCTTAAGCTGCACGGTCAGGTCATTGTCGTATTCAGGATCGTTAAAATAGCCCTTGCCGATGGACAGCAGTATGGTGTAGTCGGGATTCTCCAGCGGGATCGCATCACCGCTCTGATAGGTCTTTGCAATCTCTCCATTTTGGAGCACATAGCCATGGGAAGTAAAGACACCGCCCTCGCCCTCACGCATTTCTTTGCCGATTTTTTCAAAATCCAAACAAGAGTAAACCTCATCCGGCACACCTTCGAGCTTCGGCACAAAGTCGTTATCGGCATAAAACTTGCCGAGCGTCCTGTCGTCATGTGCTTCGTAGACGACCTGGCAGTCGCTCATGCTGTGGGTCATGTTAATGAGCCGTTCCACTGTGATAGGCGCATACTCGGTTTGAATTGCATCCATCATCACCATACCCTCAAAGCAATCCAACTCCCATTGACTGAGGGATGCCAGACGTTTGGCCAGATGGTTCAGCTCATAGAGATTTGTACTTGAACTGATAAACTGAGGCAGATAGTCCAGCTTACTGTCCAGAATCTCTATAGAGTAGATAACTCTTTCATCAGTGATACGGGCTTTCTCTAACAGATCCCTCAACTCATATGGGCCTGCGGGAAGAGTACCCGTTGCCGATGTCCCCGCCCTAAACAAACCGGGGCGGCTGATTTCCAGCTCAAAAAATGTTACTTTATCCAAATTACATACCTCCCATTTTCATACCGCCGTGTGGCTGCCCGTCCTGGTGGGCGTCGACAATATCTTGCAATTCCTGCTCCGCGCTGTCACGCCTGAGAACATAACCTCCGGCCGTGTAAGCGCCGCCATGATTGGCATAATACTCAATGCCGATTTTCGTATAGTCCAGATAGGGCTGGACGCCCTCGTCAAAGGGCATCACACCCGTTTCCACAAGGTAAACGCCCAGCTCACGGTCTGTACTTGCCTCTGGAATCAGCAGATAGTGATCCAGCCGTTCTCCGATGGCGATTACATCATCCAAGCTATTCACGGACTCGGCGTGCAAAGCGCCTTCAAAGATACGGCATTGGCCACGGTCTAAACCGAGGGTGAGTTCCGCAATTCGGTTCAGCTTTTCAAACTGTCCGGAGCCGTTTACATTTGCGTTTTCCAAATATTGCCCGATGCCCCATACATTGCTGATTGCTCCGACAATGCGGGTAGAGTCGACATCATCGCTGATGCTGTCCAGATAAGCCCACGCCTCGCCAATCTCTGCGGGAGTGGATGGCAGCGGGAGGTACACGCCCTCATAGTCATCGGAGCGGGTCAGATGAAGTGTAATCATAGCTACATTCCTCCCATCGCCATGTCCTGTGAATTATCCAGTCGGAGCAGTTCCTCTACAGCAGGGGTAGAGCCCAGGTACGCGATGTAGCCGTAATCGGTGAAACTGCCATTTTCCCTTTGGATGCGGTGTTCTCCGTACCCTCGGAAGTCAATGTATTCCTCCAAATTTTCGTCAAACTCGTAGCGGCCGGAGTCAATGATCATGTATCGCCCATAGTCCGTAGGGGTTTTGAGTCCGGGCACCACGGTGAATTCATAGAAGTTGTCCGCGAGCACCGCCACATCCTCCGGCGTTTTGGGTTGCGCCATTTCCATGATGGCGTGAAAATCAGCCCGCGTCTGCCTGTCAAACCCCGTATAGCTTCTTGCCAGATTATTCAGGGTATACAGATGCTCGGACAGCGGGTAGTCCTCAGTGAAAATCTGATAAACCTGTTCGCTCATATCGACAAAGTCCAGATGGGTGGCGCAGGATTCAAGTGAGCTCAGACCCAGGCGGTTCATCGCCTTTTCAATCTCTATCTCCCAGCAGGGCAGATAGAGGTATTCATATTTGATGCCGCTGTGATAACTGCCGGATTCCAGAGTAACCATCGCCGCACCAATGATATTCCGGAAATTGCTCTCCGTTATAAGTCTGCTCTGGTGCGTTACCGGTAGGGTATAAAACACCGTAGGCTGTAACTATTCCTTTGCCGCTGCTTAAGAGTTTTTTTCCTATGGACTCAAAATCTGTGTTCTTCATCTCGTCCGTGGGGATTCCCGTTCTTCGGCAGAGTTCGTATCGCTGCCCGACAGCGGAGACATCCGAGAAGTCGGATATCAGTGCGTAGCAGTGGAGGTTGAAGCTGAGATTGATAAGGTCTTTGACCTCGGTCAGCTTTTCCTGCTCTGCCGCCGCATAAAAGGTGTGCAGCTCGTTTTTATCAAAGCTGTCCATTCTCTTGGCGAGATATTGAACCTCATCGGCATTGACAAGCGTTCCGACCAAAGCCTGCAATCCCTTATCCTCGTTCTGGACAGCATCGACCACGCACAGTTTTTCAGTTGTGATACCAATGCCGATTTCGTCCATCGCTTTCTGCAAGTCCGGCTCATTGGCGGGAAATGTGATGACCGCCGTGCGATAGGAGGGGACATCACGCTTTCGTAGTTTCATTTCTAACATCGGTTTTCTTCCTTTCTGTTTTTTCGGTGGATCTTATTCATATCAGTTCTGAGGCAATCTCCCTCCGAGCTGTAGCAGATGAAACCGTGGGAGGGGTATGGACAGTTGCCGCAGCTCTCGAACGGACCGCAAGGCCGTTCCTCCGGCTGTATCTTGCCTGTTGTTATGAGAGTATCCGAATCGTAACAGGCATTTTTTCTGTTTTTCTTGTATCGCACCAGCATGGCTCTCCTTTCCATAAACGCAAAAAGGGCGCTGACTTTAACCGGCTTTTAATCAACCGTAAAATCAGCGCCCTTTGGCAGTTTTATTTTGTTTTTTGATTTCAATTTAAGTGGCGCCCTTTTTCATTTCGCTGTGATTACAAAAGGGCGCTACCCCTGAATGCTTTTACTTGCGGGTTCAAGTCCCATCAGAGTGAAGCTTTTACCCCAATAAATCTACGAAAAAAGAGCTTCCACTTTTTAGAGTGAAAGCCCTTGAAAGGCTCGGATTTACTGGCTTTGAGACCGATAAATCTTTTTTACCTTTTGTTTTTGGTGCGGATAAAGGGACTTGAACCCCCATGGAATTGCTTCCACATGGACCTGAACCATGCGCGTCTGCCAGTTCCGCCATATCCGCATATTAAATTTTCGGAGATTTATCACTCCGTTTTCGAGAGAAGAAATCAACTTGTTTATGATGCAATTTCTCTCACTTTATAATTAATGACCGAGGAAAAATCCTCACTCAAAACTATCTTATAAAAAGGTTCGATATTAACATGACTGATTTCGCAATTGGTATGCCAAATTTTTTCAAAAACTTCATCAAAATACTTCTAATTTTTCAGATGTCAAATTCATTAGTCAGTAAACTCAACGAGGTGACGCACCCTGAACCATGCGCGTCTGCCAGTTTCGCACTGGTGCATCTAATAAAACCAAGTTTCATTAGCCTTAATTTGCCTTTTGTTTCCCAATAATGATGCACGCACCAAGTTGCGTGCATCATTACCTAAAACCATCAGAAAACAGTATAACACAAATTCCTTCTACAATCAAGACATAAATATTTGTAAAACTGATTTTTTTAATAGAATTAAATATTATGAGATGTTTGTTATTGCACCGTGCTTTTTTGCTTTAATTCTTTATACGCATTTGCAAGGGTGGTCTGCATATACGGCATTACATAGATATATGCTATACCAAAAGTAAGAGGTCCTAATAAAGCCCACCAGAAAAATGATAAGCTAAGAATAAAAAGGTCCATCTTATGCCCATCGGTAATTCTTTTGCTTTCATTTAGCGCTTCAAGTGCCGTCATTTCAGGGTTTTCCGCTAATATGTAAAACGACATTGAATATGCGATGCTTTTGACGATGCCGGGGATGATAAACAGTAAGCTCCATAAAAGGACAAAAACTGCGGTAATGATGTTCAGCCACAGTGCTTTACCAAAGTTGTCAAATCCCTTAAATATATCTCCTATCTCGGGTTTTATATCCTCTGTTACTAAAAGAAAAATCATTGTAAAGCTAAGCGCAAAAGCCGGCGAGGCAATACTTGAAAGTATTGGTCCTATGATGGGTATAGCTCCGGTTGCACCAACTATTAAGAAGTAAATCAGTCCGCACAAAAATAATGACCCTATTTTTCCCCGGATTTGTTCCTTTGCCATGTTTTTTAATTCCACCCTGTTAAACATAAATAGCCCCCTTCATTTTTTGTTTGTTTTATACAAATACAAACTGCACCATAATCATATATATTACCGTGCCGGCGCCTATGCTTAAAAGTGCTTTCCCCTTCCACAGATGGAGAATAATAATACCAACAATAGCTATCATCTCGGGCATCCCATAGGGATGTTTTGTAACGGTTACATCCTTTAGGCAGTAAACAATTAATAAGCCCATAACCGCAAACGGGAGAGCTTTCCCGAGATATAGTATGTATTCAGGAGTCTTTTTATTGTCAGGAAAGAAAATGAAGGGCAAAAACCTTGTAACCATCGTCCCAAGTGACATCATTAAAATTGTGACTACAATTTCACGGGTTGATAACACCATTTAACCCTCCACCTCCTTTTTTATACGTTTGCTAAAAACCGTCAATGCCGCAATAATCAGTACCATTGCGGGTATGATAAAATTGTCCCGTCCAAAGACAAGAAGGCATACAAACGGGACTGCAAGCCCTATAATTGCCGAGGTGTGTTTTTCTTGGCTTCTCCATTGGTCTATAAAAATTACCACAAACAAGGATGTTAAAACAAAATCAAGTCCGCTTGTGTTAAAAGTAATTAAATTCCCAAGCAGAGAACCTATGACGGAATATGAAACCCAGTAAATATAATTCAAAAAGGTTATGAAAAAGTAAAACCACTTCCTGTCAACGCCTTCGGGAGGTTCAACAGAACAGTTTATCGAAAAAGTTTCGTCTACAAGTCCAAAAACCATGAATGCTTTTCGAAAGCCCCTGCCCTCATATTTTTTAAGCATTGCAATACCATAAAAAATATGCCGTGCATTTATCATGAGAGTGAGCAGGAACGCATAAACCGGATTAAACGCCGATGTAAGCAGGGCTATTCCCGCAAACTGCATTGAGCCTGCAAAAACAGTTGTGCTTGCAAAAAGTGTCCACCAGACACTAAAGCCTTTTGTGTTCATTAAAAGACCATATGCCATACCCAAAAACATATAGCCCGTCATTATTGGAATTGTATGCGGAAAAGCCGCTTTTAATGCTTTTAATATTATTTTTTTCGTTTTAAGTCACCCTGCATTTCTTGTTATTGATTCTTTAAGCTTGACAAAATTTTAAACCCCTGTTCTTCAATTGCCTTTTCAATATCAGAAGTGTTGTAAGAATTTATCCCTATAACCACGGTGCTTTTTCCGTTTTGTCCCCGGTACACCGCCACATGCGTAATATTTGCGCCTATTTTTCCTATGATACTTGTCAGGCTTGACATAATGCCCGGCTCGTCATCCACCTCAACCGCAAGCCTTGTCCCCGGTTCACGAAACCCGAGCAATTCTATAAAAGCATCAAAAATATTGCTTTGTGTTATTATTCCGGTAAGCTTTCCGCCATCTGTCACAGGCAGAAAACTGATTTCATTATCCCGCATAAGAGTTGCCGCTTCTTCCAAAAACGCATCCGAGGATATTGTAACAGGATTTTTAACCATAATTGAACTGATTTTGGTTTTTGACAAAAGATATGTTATTTCCCCCATACTAAGGGCAGTGGCTTTTGTGGGCGAATACCTTTCAATGTCATACTTAGACACAACCCCCACCAATTTCCCCTTTTCAAGTACGGGCAGGTGTTTTACCCCATACTTTGTCATTATCTCATGCGCATCGGGAATTGTTTTTTCAGGAGAAATTGTAAAAGGATTAGCAACCATTTTAGTTCTTACAAACATAATAAGTCTCCCTTCCGCCGATTTAACCCGGCATAACATTACCTATTGGGGGCTTAGCCCCCCAAATACGCCTTTTTAATTTCATCGCTTTTCATTAACTCTTCACCGGTTCCGCTAAGGACAATTGAACCCGTTTCCATAACATATGCGCGGTTTGCTATCTGCAATGCCATGCTTGCATTTTGCTCCACCAAAAGGATTGTTGTACCCCTTTGGTTTATATTCTTTACAATGTTAAATATCTCCTTGACAAGCAGAGGCGCAAGTCCCATTGAAGGCTCATCCAGAAATAATATCCTGGGTCTGCTCATAAGCGCTCGCCCTATTGCCAGCATCTGCTGTTCTCCCCCCGACAAAGTTCCCGCAAGCTGCTTTTTCCTGTCGGCAAGAATGGGGAAATGTTCGTAGACTGTCTGTAAATCCTTTTGTATCTCTGTTTTATCACGTCTTAGATATGCGCCAAGCTGCAAGTTTTCCAAAACCGTCATCGTTGCAAAAACCCTTCTCCCCTCGGGCACATGGGATATGCCCATCTTAACCCTGTCCTGGGGAGAGGCTGATGTAATATCTCGCCCGTCAAGCAATATAGCGCCTCTGGTTGGCTTTTTCAGTCCCGAAACCGTCCTGAGGGTTGTGGTTTTTCCGGCGCCATTGGCACCGATTAGGGTTATTATTTCCCCGCTGTTTACAGTCATGGAAACACCCTTCAGCGCATGTATTACACCAAAATGCACGTTTATATCTTTTATTTCAAGCATCGCTGACATCCTCCCCCAAATATGCCTCAATAACGCTTTTATTGTTTTTGACATCTTCAGGCTTTCCGCTTGCAATTACCTTGCCGTAATCCAAAACATAAATGCGTTCACAAATTTTCATAACCAAGGACATATCATGCTCTATAAGCAAAATAGTGAGGTTAAACTCTTTTCTTATCCAACCTATAAGCTCTGTCAATTTCACGGTTTCCGCTGGGTTCATTCCGGCTGCCGGCTCGTCCAAAAGCAACAGGCTTGGGTTTGTGGCAAGGGCGCGGGCAATTTCAAGATGGCGCTGCTCCCCGTAGGGAAGGTTTTTTGCAAACTCATCCTTTTTATGCCCCAGATCAAAAATTTCAAGCAGTTTTAAGCTTTCATCAATTATCTCCTGTTCCTCCCGCCTATAAGAGGGCAAGTGAAGCATACCCGATAAAAAACCGTATTTTATATTCTTATGCATGGCTATTCGCACATTATCAAGAACGGTAAGGTCTTTAAAAAGGCGCACATTTTGAAATGTTCTTGCAAGACCTGCATTACATATTGTATAGGGTTTCAGCCCTTCAAGGCTTGTTTCCTTACCGTCTTTAAAGAGTGTAATCGTTCCGCTTGTGGGGGCATACACCCCTGTCAACAAATTAAAAACCGTAGTTTTCCCGGCACCGTTTGGTCCTATAAGCCCTACCAGTTCACCTTCAAACAATTCAAGGCTTACATTTGACACCGCCGTCAGACCGCCAAAGGATTTAGTTAATCTATTTACGCTTAAAACCGGCATATTTTAAGCCCTCCCTTCCTATTCTTTCAAATGCAGCAAGGGATATTTCTTTTGAGCCCATAAGCCCATGGGGTCTGAATATCATAATAACCACAAGCATTGCCGAATACAAAATCATCCTGATTTCCGGAAATGATTGTAAATAGGTAGAGATAAGAGCAAGGAGTATTGCCGCCAAAACAGAGCCTGAAATACTGCCCATCCCGCCGAACACTACAATTACCAAAATATCAACGGACTTTGCAAACCCAAACAAATCAGGCTTTAAAAAATAGAAGTATGAGGCGTAAAGTGCCCCTGCAATTCCGCCAAAAAATGCGGCAATTGTGAAGGCCGCCACCTTGTACTTTGTTGTGTTAATACCCATTGCCTCCGACGCAATTTCATCCTCACGAATTGATATACACGCCCGACCATGGGAAGACTTCAAAAAGTTTGATATTGCCAAAATGGTGCCTGCGGTAAAAACAAAAAGCCAAGGCCAATTGGTAAACTGGGGAACCCCGTTTAAGCCCGCCGCACCATTTGTAATTTTCATATTAAGAAAAACAATCCGAATAATCTCCGCCATGCCAAGGGTTGCAATTGCGAGATAATCACCTCTCAGCCGAAGTGTGGGCAAGCCCACCATAATACCTACCAAAGCCGCCGCAATTGCACCCGCAAACACACCTAAGACAAAGCCGGGTGTTGAGGGATATTGCATGGTAATAAGCGCACACACATATGCCCCGATTGACATAAAACCCGCATGCCCAAGTGAAAACTGACCGGTAAAACCGGTTATAAGGTTTAGGCTGACAGCCAAAATTATATTTATACATATTGTTGCAATTGTGGCCTGTAAATAGTCATTAATAATGCCGACAGAAATAAGAGCCTGTATAATACTATAGGTCAATATAATGAGAATTAGCCTTTTAATTCCTTTATGTTTTATCACCTTTGCCATAGATTACACCTTCTCCCGTGTGTTTTTACCAAGCAGTCCCGATGGTTTTACAATTAAAACAACAATCAAAATCGCAAATACCACGGCATCCCGAAACATTGAGTTGCCGTATCCCGCCACCAAAACCTCGACCGCACCGATAAAATATCCGCCAATCAAAGCCCCCGGAATAATCCCTATCCCTCCGAAAACAGCGGCAACAAAGGCTTTCAGTCCGGGGACGACACCCATCAAGGGGTTTATGGAATTATAATATATTCCTACCAACACACCCGCCGCACCTGCAAGTGCCGAGCCTATGGCAAATGTAAATGAAATTGTGGAGTTTACATTGATGCCCATAATCTCTGCGGCATCCTTATCAAGGGAAACGGCACGCATTGCTTTGCCGACCCTTGTTTTCTTTACAATAAACTGTAAAAGTACCATGAGGATTACAGTAATACTCACTATTAATATCTGCTGCATGGTAATTGTGATATTTCCCATTTGGAATTTCGCTGTCATAATCCCCGTCAAAGGAGGGTAGGAACGAACATTTGCCTTAACAAAGAACATCATGCCGTATTCAAGGAACAACGACACGCCGATTGCGGTAATTAAAACCGTAATTCTTGCGGCATTCCTAAGTGGTTTATAAGCTATCTTTTCTATTAAAATACCCAGTACAGTACATACGGCCATTGCAATCAGCAAAGAGGGAAAAACCCCCAGTCCCAGAACCGTCATACAAAAATAGCCGACATAAGCACCAATCATATACACATCGCAATGGGCAAAATTAATAAGATTGATAATTCCGTACACCATCGTGTATCCCAAAGCTATAAGCGCATATATGCTGCCAAGTGATATTCCGTTTAAAATCTGTTGCAAAAATTGTTCCAACTTGCTTCCCTTCTTTCAGCCCCGCACGGGTTGCTTTAAATCAAAATTGCAGAGGGGCAAATAAATTGCCCCTCTGTATTTAGAAGTACTATTGTCCAGCCTTCAGACTGGAAGCTTGAGCCCCGTTTTCCAGTTCTATAACCACAATTCCCTTCGTGGGGTTATGGTTTTCGTCAATACTGAAAGAGCCTGTTACCCCTTCAAAATCAGTCGTTTCGGCCATAGCATTTTTAACCGCTTCGCCGGTCAGTTCCGATGCGCGGCTTATGCTGTCAACAACGAATTTTGCCAAGTCATAACCAAGTGCATTAAACGCATCCGGCTCTCTGCCGAATTTCGCTTTAAACGCTTCAATAAATTCAAGCACCAATGGGTCCTCATCAAGAGGAGAATAATGGTTTGAATAATATATATTATTTAGTGCTTCAGCCCCTGCAAGTTCAAGAAGTGTCGGGGAATCAAACCCGTCCGCTCCGAGGATTGGTACATCTATCCCCAGGTCACGAGCCTGTTTTATGATAAGTCCGGCCTCGTTGTAGTAACCGGGTATAAATATTACATCAAACTCCAGTCCTCTAACCTTTGTCAAAATCGCATTAAAGTCCGTGTCGCCTTCCACATATGATTCTTCCGCAATAATCGTACCGCCGTCCCCTTCAAAGGTTTTAATAAAGTTTTCGGCAAGACCCTTAGCATAGTCACTGGACTGGTCTTTAATTACCACCGCACCTTTAGCCGAGAGATTATCTTTTGCAAAGTTTGCCATCGCAATGCCCTGATACGAGTCGTTAAAGCAAATTCTAAATGCGTATTCTTTTACGCCGGAAGCGTCAACAGTCACATCATCGTCTGTTGCGGACCCGGAAGCTACAGGTATCTTATTTCTTGTAGCAACGGGGATTGTAGCTTTAAACGAGCCTGATGTTGCAGGTCCCATTACTGCCAAAACTCCGTCTTGGGTCATAAGCTTTGTTGCAAGGGTAGTAGCCTCGGCGGGTTCAGATTTGCTGTCATACTTTACAAGCACAATCTGCTTTCCGTCCACGCCACCCGCTTCGTTAATTTCGTTTATTGCCATTTCAATTCCGTCCACCGAGCTTTGTCCATATGTAGCAACCTTGCCCGATAATTCATAGTTTACACCGATGCGAATTTCGTTTTCGTTCACCGTGGGCTGTCCTGTGCATCCCGCAAAAAGGGACACGGCCAAAACCATTATAAAAGCCACCTTTAGAAACTTTTTCACTTGATATACCTCCTCGTTATTTTAATTTTTTTTGGGTGTTTCCGATAATTCAACCTTTTGGCACCATATAATATTAATATTGCAATATGGTTAACCTCATTCCCCAAGTTAAATTATTTCCTATTTTACAACATTTCACGATATAAGTCAATTTTTTTATTAAAATTTTAAAAGAATTCGTCCCGACAATAAAAACTACCGACATTTTTGCATGTCGGCAGCCCTTATAAAACTATAATCTGTCTATAATTGCATCCACAATTCTCTTTGACGCATTCCCGTCGCCATATGGGTTTACCGCCCTTGCCATTTTAAGATATTCTGCCTCATTTTCCAAAAGCTCTTTTGCCAGGGCATAAATCTTATCATCATCAACCCTCGCAATTTTAACCGTTCACGTCGCAACCGCTTCGGGTAGCTCCTTTTCTTTCCTAAT
>CAZNYY010000041.1:0-1343 GCA_964577335.1 uncultured Oscillospiraceae bacterium
TACGCATGATGCGGTGGGCTGACATTTGATTTTTGCCGCACTTACAGGCTCTTTGTGTTCCTTTGTAAGGGGTACTTTTACGGGTACGCGCTCCTGCAAGAGCGGCTTCGCCGCACGCACCTCGGGCCACGCATGAAACCTTTTTTGCATTATGTTCTCGTAAAGCACATTGGCAATCGCCGCAAGCCCCATGCCCTGATGATGGGACATACAGCTTTTTACAACCGAGTATTCCCGCCCGTGGCGCACCCGTCCCGGGGTGTAGTCCACCGCCTCGTAATACCCGTACTCGCCAAAGGCACCATGCCTTTTAAGTGCGGCAAGGTTGTAAAGCGCACCCTTTGTGTCAACCATAAGCGCAAGCATTGTGGCATATGGCGCCGCCACGGTATCCTCCGCAAGCCCGCGCTTTAGCCCAAGCTCCGGCACACCGAACGCCTTGTACTGGTAATTTAAATTAATATCAAATTTATAAAAGCCCGACTCGGACACGCCCCACGGCACACGCCGCCGTCTGCCGTATTTTTTATGGCTGCGCACAGCAAAATAATACGTTTCGTCAAGCAATGTGTTTTTATAGTTCTTCATTATTAAAAGGGGCATTAAATACTCAAACATCGTGCCCGACCACGATACAAGTCCCTTGTATCCGTCACTCCCTGTAAGGCTTCTCCCCATTTTAAACCAGTGCTTGGGCTCCACCTCGCCCCTTGCAATACTCAAAAAACCCGTCTGTCTTGCTTCGCTTGCAAGAAGGTCGTAATACGAGTTTGTAAGGCGGTTTTCTTCAATATTAAAGCCTATTGAGAAAAGCTGTTTCTTTTCATCATACAGCGGCAAAAATGATGTGTCACCCACAATTTTCACCATGCGCTCAAAAAGCTCCCGCCCCCTGCCCGAAAGCTCGTCGTCATATTCCATAACACCTTGCGCCGCCACCATTAAATAGCAAATCAAATTTCCGCTGTCAACAGATGATACATATCTGGGGTATAGGGGTTTTAGGCTTTGGGTGTCATACCAATTATACAAATGCCCCTTCCATTTTTGCATTTTCTCTACTGTGGAGAGGGTTTTGTCTATTCTATCCGCCATTTCGGAAGATTCAATAAACCCCATATCCCTTGCGGATATTACCGCCAAAATACCAAGCCCTATATTTGTGGGGCTTGTTCGGTGGGCAACACCCTTGTACGGATGAAACTGCACATTGTCGGGAGGCAGATAATTATCTTCTTTACACATAAATTCGTCAAAAAAGCGCCATGTTCTTCTTGCAATTTCATAAAGCTTGTTTTTGTCCCTCTCGGTCAGTTTATAGCTGTCCTCAGGCATGGTCTGGC
>CAZNYY010000041.1:1353-11573 GCA_964577335.1 uncultured Oscillospiraceae bacterium
GCAGGCGCTGCACACCATATGATTGCAAACACCAGCGCCACACCGAAGTATGCCTGTGCCGCCGCAAGTGATACCGTAATTATTGCCGCCGCGGCCGCGGGGGATGACGCCATTGAAGCATAGTATCCCATAACGCCGCCGGGCAGTTTTCGCTCCGCATCGGCAGCAGTTACCCATTCAAGGGTGTTTTTCCTTGTGAAAATAATTCTTATAAGGGTTCGCAGTACGGCATCGGCCGCAATGTACCCGCTGTATGCCAAAAAGGCAATTGACAGGGTAAACTGGTAAAGCCATCCCCGCATTCCGTATATAATTGTTGAATTCCTCTTTTCACCCATGTAGAAAAAGCTTTTTGAAAAGACGGAATTTAAAAGATACAAAATCATGGGCAGTGCAAGTGACAAGAGAGCAAGGGATATCCATATTATTTCCCTTCCACCTATAAAGCTGCCCGCACCTATTATTAAAATAAGCTGTGCCACAGGGCTTAGGCTGCGCCGCAGATTATCGGCAATCTTCCATCTTGACAACGATGAAATGGGATTTTTCACAGACTTTCTTGCCGCATTTAAAATTTTAGGGAACATCCACGGCAGAAGCTGCCAGTCACCTCTTATCCATCGGTGCATTCTCTTTGCATAGGAGCCGAAACTGTTTGGGAACGAGTCGTAAACCTCCACCCCGCCCGCCAAAGCACAGCGCACATATGCGCCTTCCAAAAGGTCGTGGCTGAGGATGCTGTTTTCAGGGAAAGTGCCGTCAATACACTCTGTAAAAACATCAATATTGTATATGCCCTTCCCCGTAAATATAGCCTCGCCGAAAACGTCCATATAAACATCCGACACGATAGTGGAATACGGGTCCACCCCGCCCTGCCCCGCAAAAACCCTTGTAAATAGGGTTTTGTTTGCACTTGTAAGGTCAACACTCACACGGGGCTGAATAATACCGTAGCCCTCCGTCACTATCTTTTTATCCTCGCTTACAACCGCATGGTTTAAAGGATGCAGCATAGAGCCGATTAGCTTTTTTGCGGCATCAATCGGCAAGAATGTGTCGGCATCAAGGGTTATGACATATTTCACGTCCCGAAGGCGTGACACATCACCCACCACATGGTCAAAATGGTTGTCACCCCTTAAAAATCTGTTCAGTTCAAGTAGGGCACCCCTTTTTCTCTCCCATACCATCCATTTTTTTTGCACTTCATTATATTTTCTTTTTCTGTTGAAAAGGTAAAACCGTCCGCCGTATTTTTCGTTGAGTTCCTGTATCGCATTTTCACAGCTTTTTATTATTTCATCGTCGTCATCCAGCGTTTCGCTGTCACCATCCCTAAAGTCGCCAAGCACAGCAAAGGATAAACTATCGTCACGGTTTGCAATATAGCACACCTCAAGTTTTTTTGAAAGTTCATCCGCATAATCGGCGGACGCCAGTAAAACGGGAAAAGCAATAACCGTTTTGCCCTCCTCCGGAATATCGCCTTCAATTTTTATTGCGGGCAAATTCTTAGGCTTGTTAAACCGCATAGCTATGCGGTTTGCAATGGTTGAGGCAATATCCCAAAACGGGATGAATGACAATACTCCCCCCAAAACACTTTTTGTAATGCACCCTAAAAGCACTGCCGGTAAGACAGACGCCAAAAGTATCGGTACAGTATATACCGCAGTGCGGTTTAAGGGACGGGAGGGCTTGCAGCCAAGCTTTTCTAAAAGCTCATTTTTACCGTCGCCTATAAGATAATAGCCGACATGTGCGCCCTTCCCCTCACCCTCACGGGCACAGTTATATGCCTCCTCCGCCACACTTCCCTCACTCGTTTTTGCCCTTTTGGCAATTATCGCCACCGCACGGCGGTAATCGGATTTTGACAAGAAATCCATCTTCTGATACACCCCCGCAGGGTCACGGGACAAAACCATATCAATATGGCTTAAATTTTCAAATTCCTCCTGCCAGTCAATATCCCTTGAGGATATAAGGGCGGTAATTACGTTGCCCATCTCGGTTTTTTGAATGTTTTGAGTGTCCTTGTCGGCATCAGGCTGCATTTGCCTGCATATTTTAGCGGCTTCCCTAATCAGCACAACCTTAACCGCCGCAGGAAACATCCAAAGCTCGTCGGTCGAGAGCGGTTCTCTCTCCTGTTCTCTTTTGAGGTAATCAAAAATTGCCCTCTCGTCAACCTTATATCCGCATTCTCTTACAAGCTGACCGGCCCAATCCATAATAAGCACACCCGCCGCACCTCTTCTAAGGTTCTTTGCCTGGCGGCTTCTAAGCTGCTCCATTATGTCCTTTGTGTCCTGCTCAATAATATAATAATTATCCAAAAGCCACTCCGCCGCAGGAGCGGCACGCTTTCCCGAGGATGCCGCCCGATAAAGGCCCTTGTATGTTTGGGTAATGTATTTAAAGCTGTCGTTTAGTACTTTTCTCATATGCCCTCCAATCATTATTAAGCCCGAAAAAGCAATGTATTCTCAAATATTCTGCCCGTTTTTAATAATACTATGCCTGAAATATCCAACTTCATTATTTGCAGCTTAATGAAAATTTATTTAAACTTTACAATATCACAATAGAGTTTTTACATACTTGTTGTATATTGAATATAAAATAAACATAAAGGGTATTTTAAAGAAGAATGCAGGAGGGATTAAATTGAACACTTTTTCCCATGTTTTAATGGGCAAGCTTATTTATCAAAACTTAAAAGAGAAGAACAGGTTTTTAAAAAAGAGTTCATTTATTTTCGGAAATATTAAACCGAATTTTACGGCGTCCCTGTTAAAGCAGCCCCACCGCAAAAACAAATTTATTGATTTTGTTAAAAGCGAGCTTGTTTCTCTTTCAAACTCGGCTATTGAATACCACGCAAAAATCAGCACAGATTACTCCGAAAGGCTTGGGGTAATCTGTCACTTTATTGCAAACTTTTTTTTGCCTTGCACATAACGAAAAATCATATGAACCGTTATGGGAACACATAAAATACGAAAGATTTCTTTCAAAACATATGAAAAAACGCAGGTTTTCCATTAAAAATATGGATTGTCTGATTGAGGGCGAAAACTTTAACAGCATAGATGAGCTTTTTGTGAGGTTGAAAGGATACACGAGGAATATCTGACCTCGTTTCACTCAAAGGGAATTGATTTATTTTATGCCTATTATATATGCACCTGCATAGCACTGGGCGTCACATCAATATCAATGCGCCTACAAGCAAAAAAGGAGGTTTTATACAATGAGGGTTGCTTACTTTACTGACACATTTTTACCCGAGATTAACGGGGTTACGAACACGCTTTATCAGCTTTCAAACTATCTTTGCGAAAACAATATAGAGAATATTTTTTTCGCTCCTAATTACGAAAGCGAATGTATTCCTCAAATAAAAAGCCGGGTTGAAAAATTTAGGGGCATAAAGCCGTCAATGTACCCTGAATGTGTACTTAGTTTTCCGTCATATCGGCTTCACAAATCAAAAATTGAAAGTTTTGCACCCGATATTATACACATTACAACCCCCCTCGGCATAGGGCATTTCGGTCTTAGGTACGCAAGGGAATACCAAATCCCTGTAGTCATGAGTTATCATACGAATTTTGACAGATACCTGAAGTTTTATGATTTAGAATTTCTTGAGCATATGCTTTGGGGCTACTTAAAATGGTTTTACGAAAAAGCAGATATTGTGCTTTGTCCTTCAAATGATACCATGCTTGATTTGGCGGACAGGGGGTTTAACAAGCTTGGAATTTGGTCACGGGGAATTGATGCCGATAAATTCAGCCCCAAACATAAAAACCCAAAGCTGCGTGCCACCCTTGGAAACGAAGGCGAATTGCTGTTTTTGTATGTAGGAAGAATAGCCGCCGAAAAGAATTTGGATACACTTTTGGAGAGTATTGAATTGGTTAATATGACGCACAGCGGAAAGGCAAAATTTATTTTCACGGGTGACGGACCATATATGGAAACCTTAAAGTCAAAAAACATCCCGAATATAATTATGACGGGGCAAAAAAAGGGGCGGGAGCTTTCTGAAATTTATGCAAGCTGTGACGCATTTGTGTTCCCCTCAGGCACCGAAACCTTCGGCAATGTTCTTCTGGAAGCCATGGCAAGCGGGCTGCCATCACTTTGCGTAAATTCAGGCGGTGTTTTGGATTTTGCCAAGGATAATGTCAATTCTCTGATTTGCCGGTGCAGGGACAAAACAAGCATCGCAGAGGGCATTATAAAGCTGATTGAGAATGAGGCTTTAAGAAAAAAACTTGCCGGCGGCGGGCTTTTAACCGCCAATGCAAAAAGCTGGAACCTTGTTTTCGGCGGTTTAATACAAAATTATATAAATGTAATTGTAGGCAGCAAAAAAATGGCAGTATAAGGAGAATTAGATGAACATAGTAGTAACGGGCGTAGGATATGTAGGTCTTGTAACCGCTGTCTGTATGGCGGATATGGGGCATAATGTGGCTTGCGTTGAACAGGACGAAAATAAGGTTAAAAACCTAAAAAACGGTATTCCTGTTATTTTTGAACCGGATGTTTCGGAGCTGATGAAAAGAAACAAGAACAGACTTACTTATACAACGAATTATAAATCCTGTTACAGCGATGCGGATGTTATATTTATTTGTGTCGGCACACCCGAGCGGCGGGACGGATATGCAAACCTTGCCTATATTTATGAAGCCGCAAGGCAGATAGCAAACTCAGCACAGAAAGAAATGGTAGTTTCCGTAAAATCCACCGTACCCATTGGCACCTGCAAAAAAATAGAACAGGAAATGAACGCAGTTTCAAAATATAAAATTTCCGTTGTTTCAAACCCCGAATTTTTGTCACAGGGAACAGCGGTAAGGGATACCATAAATGCAGAAAGAATTGTAATTGGGGTAAATTGCGAGAATACTTTAAATGTTATGAAAGAGGTTTACAAAGGTTTGGATGAATTGCTGCTTATAACAGACCGGGAAAGCAGCGAGATGATTAAATATGCCTCCAACGATTTTTTGGCACTTAAAATTTCATATATCAACGAAATAGCAAATCTATGCGAAATGGTAGGCGCAAATATTGAAGATGTTGCCAAAGGGATGGGGCTCGACTCCAGAATAGGCAACAAATTTTTAAATGCGGGTATCGGCTACGGCGGTTCGTGCTTCCCAAAGGACACGAAGGCGCTTCATTGGCTGGCAAAATATCATGATTATGAACTTAAAACCGTTAAAGCGGCAATTGAGGTCAACGAAAGCCAAAAAATAAAGCTTATTAAAAAGGCGAGAAAATATTACAAATCCTTCAAGGGGTTAAATGTTGCGGTACTGGGGCTTACCTTCAAACCCAATACGGACGACCTGAGAGAGGCACCTTCCCTTGAAAACATACCGCTTTTCCTTGATGACGGTGCAAATGTGCGGGTATGGGACAAGGTGGGTGCCTGCAATTTTAAAAAACTTTTCGGCGATAGTATGACCTATTGCGAAACAATAGGGGACACTATACGAAACGCCGATATTTGTTTTATTTTCACCGAATGGGATGATATAAAAAGTTTTCCTTTAAGCGAATACAAAAAATTAATGAAAACCCCCCTCGTGCTTGACGGAAGAAACTGTTACAGCCTCAGTGATGTGAAAAAAGCAAATATTGTATATGATTCTGTTGGCAGACCCCTCGTATCATAGAGGCGCCTGCCAATACTTTTTTAAAAAACAATCGGGGATACTGCGTTTTTAAGTACATTTACAACACTCCAAGCGGCAACATTGCAGGTGCTTGAATAAATATTAAACTCTGCCCGCACTTCTTCCCCTTCTATTTCAATTTTGTATTCATCCCCTCTAAAACCCGGCACCGCATCAATATTCATTATTGTCCCCTCAGGTCCCGCACTTGCCAGGGCAGTCGCTACCGCAACGTTAAAATGCGTCGGCAAAAGTTCAATTGCCTCTTTAGTCGTTCCCGTGAAAACCCGTGTCGGCTCTTTAACACCCATTATCTGACCGTTTCTGTTAAAAGGCGAATAAAAAAGTGAGGGGAGTGACTTTTTTGAGGTGAATGACGCTTTTATCGGGCTCATAAGGGACGCCGTCCGCAAAACGTCAAACCCGCCCACCGCACCGCTTGCTATGTATACTCTCTGCCCGCACTCTGCGGCAACTTTCTTTGTTTTTTCATAAAAATCTGCATCCGCAAAAGCGCCTACCGAAAGCACTACAAGGTTTGAGCCGCCCATGAGGACCGCTTCACTGTGCTCCCACATCGCCTGAACCGATGCCGCCTCCGCCGTAAAATCAGGCTTTGTCGCCATAAGCTCGTCTATTGTGAAGCAGGCTTTGCAATTATGGCGCTTGGCAAATGCCCTTGTGCGTTGGACATCCCTTCCGAATGCACCAACCAATTCGTATTCCGGAAGATGCTCGCCCATGGCGTTTGCAACAATTTCGTTTAAATATCCGCAACCCAGTAATGCCAACCTTTTTTTCTGCATGTTCTTCATGTTAAGTTCCGTAGCCTTTCTGCCCACAAAAATATAAACAATAAAACTTACGCACCTTACCGTGGGCGGGTAAGGCGTAAAATGGAACTTAAAGCGCATCGCCGTTTCGTCCGCAGGCGAAAACTTCGGCGGCGCGGTAAATTCCGCCGGAGGCTTTAGTTTGAATTTATTCAAACCAAAAATCTCCTGTAACTTTATTTTGTGTTGGAAAACAAAAAACCCTCCAACCTATGCGGCTAAAGGTTTTTTGATTATACCAAACTGTTCATCATTTGTCAAGTTTGGGGGGGGTATGACAACAAAAGCATATAAAATTTGAAACTCCTCTGTCAATATGTTTTTTTGCTTAAAATAATTTTTCTTAAAGTGTCAATCATTGCATTTTAGAAGTCCCGTATATCGTTTAAAAGGTTTATCGGAAGGAACTCTAATGTTTGCCACCTTGCAGCCGATTAAACAGTTTCATAAGCGGCGTTGCATTCTTAAGAATATCCATGCGGCTTTCACTGTCACATACGGTGTTTACAAATCGGCTAATCATCTTCATATTAACATTTTTAGCAGCAAAATCAAAGTCCTTATTTTTCATATTCTCAAAAAACTGTCTAAGAATCAATGAATTCTCATAGTTTTCACGCAGCGGCTTAGAAAGTTTTGCGTAATCCCCCAAACCGCAGATATCATAAGCACTGTAAATCCCGGTCAGTATGGAAGTGAATTGCCCAAATCCAAATCCAGGGGACACCGCACCGAAGCAATTGCCTGTAAAATAAGTGTTTTCAATCTTTGGATGATTGCAAATGCCGACGATATAGTTTTTAAATTCGAACCGATCGGTAATTGAAAATTGCTGATTCAAATCCTGTGTGACCAATTCGTAGAATCGTTTCCACACTTCATCACGATCTTGCTTGATATTGCTGGGGTAATCTGGAATGAACATCACTACATTGGCTTCTTTATCGGAGTAGGGAATCAGCCAACCGTATCCCTTCGGGAGTACATCACGGTTAAACCAAACATGTGGAGTATCAGCCTGAAAGTTGCCCGCAACGCTAACACCGCGAACCGAGCCGGTGAAGTCGGCACGGTAGTTACCCAAACGGCAGGCATACTCTGCATCTCCCGTCGCCAGCACGACCGCATCGAACTCCTTGCACAGCGTCTCATATTCGTACTCTGAATGATATTTAATCGCAGTCAAGATCTGGTTCCTAAGTTGTCTGTCATAAGAGTCCTCGTGTCTGCCTCGGATATTTAGGTAACCGATATCTCCGCTAATATCACCAGTTTCATGCTTTGAGTGGATTATAATTTGGCGGACCTCGGTCAGCGGGTTCAGATGAATATCAAACTTCTCCTTAAGATATGGGATACAATCCTGTATCGGACGGTTAAGTATGTGGAACATACTCTCCACGTTGACAAAACGGTCTCCCACACAGGCCCTTTTTTCAAAGATGGACGGTGTAATTCCATGCTTTTCTAATGTGATGGCGCAGGATAATCCCGCCATTCCTGCTCCTATGATTGCAATCTTCATAAAATACCCCCTTCATCCGATCACCTGCGCGTTTGATCGGTAGTTTTTAAAAAATTAGGACGCTTGGACGTAACGCTTTTATCCGGAAAAAGCTTTCCAAGAAAATCCGCACTATTAAAAGGTGCGCTGGGTGCTGCATATGCAACACCAAAGCTGTTTGACGAAATAATTGTGACAACAATCACACATAGCCCCAGGGTAAAGCCGATTAGTCCGAAGACCGCAGACAGCAGAATCATTAAAACTTTTAAAACACGTAATGGGTTCATCAGCGTATAATCGGGAATCACAAACGAGGCCAGCAATTCGGTTGAAACGAGAATTAGCAGAAGCGGACTATATACTCCGGATGCCACGGCAGCCTGACCGATGATAATCGCTCCAACGATACCGATGGCTCCGCCAATCTCTTTTGGAATTCGCAGCAGCGATTCCCGCATGATTTCCAGGATAATCTCAAGCTGTACAACTCCTGTAAATGCGTTAAACGGCACGTTGGACCGCAGTGTCGCCAGAGTAAGGACATATTCCGACGGGAGTGTATCGTGGTGAAATGATACAATGGCAATATACAAAGGACCCAGCGTAATGGAAAGAAACAGCGCAATAAACCGCAGGCTCTTGATTAAAAGTGCCAGATATTTGTTATCATATATGTCGTCACAAGAGGTGAGAAACTCATGGAAAAGCTTTGGAGCAATCAGGGCGAGTCCACTGCCCTCAACTAAAACGACGGTCTTGCCCTCAAGCAAAGCACTGCATGCCATATCCGATCGTTCCGCAATGCCGGTTTGAGGGAACAAGCTCCATTTGCTATTTAGAATCTGTTTTTGCAGCTTACCCGATTCAACGATACCGTCTATTGTAATTTTAGAAATCCTCTGTGTGATGTCATCCACAATGTGGGGGTTGGCGATATCTTCAATATAGGCGACGGCTACTGATGTTCTCGTCCGTTTCCCCACTTCTATCATCACTATTTTAAGTTTGGGGTCTTTGATTCTGTATCGGATTAGTGACAGGTTGGCATCAAGGTTCTCAATAAAGCAGTCCCGCGCCCCACGCATTGTAAATTGCAATTCCGGGCTGTCGATACTTTTACTCTCAACCTTTTTTATATTTGACACAAGATAGCGATTGCCCCAAGGACCAAGCAGCACGGTATACCCATCAAGCAGATAAGTCTCTATATTGCTCGGATTGTTGTCCAGCACACAATCATCCACGCTCAGCACTCGATCCCGAAGTTCTTCGGGTGTGGGTATTTTCTCGACTGTGGTGCGGACCGTCAGCGGTTTTAGTATATAATCGGACAATAGCGTTCGGTCGGTGAGCTGTCTGATGAACAAAACGGTAATCTTCTTCCCCAGTGCGTAGGTCACGGACCGCGACGAAATGCCGCTGATTTCTCTCTTGATTTTTTCGACATCAATTTTATTATTAGATGATTTTAACATGATTCATTCCTCCTGCGGAAGTTCGCTGCGTACAATCGCAACATCAGTCGTAACCTGTATCTCCGCATCACGGTATACCTGCTCCCAGTCGATGCTTTTAAACTCACTGTTATGCTGCGCCCGAAAATGACGGTATATTTCCAAATAATCTACAGCATATTCCTGCGAGGTTTCCAACGCCTCTATGATATCCTGCCGGGTAACCTCCTCAAGCATGTACTGTAACATTTCTCGGTCGGCTTTGGTTATCGGGTACATTTCCGCCATATAATTCAGCACGGTCTTAAAACTAAACCGAGCCTGTATCGTAAGCTGCCCGTCAGAATACAGTGTGTTTATTTTCTTATTATCCAGCGTGACATCAAGCTCAAATCGTTTCGAATCTAAAGCAACTTCATAATGAAAGCGGCCTCGGGGATTGAGGAAAAATACTACACCCCGACGTTCGGTATGGGGAATAAAACCAACCTTTTTTGAGTTTTGAAACACCGTATACCCGGTCAGAGTAATATGAGATTCCTCAATACCCATCGTCGGAATCAAAAACCCTGCCTTTTTTACCGCCATCACCTCCAGCAAATCTCCAATATTCACATAAAATGAGGAGCCATCCTTCATCATGCTCTCCTGTATGTTGTCTATTGCAAGCCCCGCCGATGACGAATTATCCAAATCAGTACGGAGCAAAACTTCCGGT
>CAZNYY010000042.1:0-11251 GCA_964577335.1 uncultured Oscillospiraceae bacterium
AAAGGCGGCACTGAAGGTAAGTGATACAAATGGCGCTAAGGTTATATTTGTACGCCAGCCTAACCATCCCACGACTAAAACTCCGCAAGAGGCTGTGAGAATTAACACCGATGGAACGGTTGCCGTTGCAGGTGCCACAGTTCCGTCACTTACAGTACAGCCGAACAAATGGTACGATTTTACCTATACCTATGATATTGGAAACCTTGTTTTTAAGCTTGAAGTAAATGACGGTACGAATATTTATAGTCTTAAAGGCAGCAGAAGTCATGCCCTCACACGGCTTGAGCAAATCCAATTAAGCATGAACAGTCCAACAAAAGGTGTGATGGCTGAGTGCTATTGGGATGATGTGGAAATAGGGGTAGCACCAAGGCTTTACCATGCAAACTCCGTGGACATTGATTTTAGTGAATATGTATCAGGTGAGCCGACAGGCTTTAATATGAGAGGGCATGACGAAGGGCTGACCCAGGTTTCCCCTCATACCGACAGTCAGACGCTGAGCAGGGTTGTAAAAATGCATCAAAACTCCGACAGTGACTACACAATGTGGCGTCCTTTCACAACAACTGCAAAAGGGTTTGTGACAGATATTAAAATGGCAGATACGAATGCCTCACGCCAAGTGGTGCTTGAGGTTGAAGATGGAGATAAAAACAAAACGGCCCTGCCCGTAGTTGAATTTACGGCTGACGGCAATGTTTTAATGGGTGGAGATATACGGGGCACATACGAAACAGGAAAATGGTATCAGGTGGCATTAAAAGCAAGCGCTACGAACGGTGATTATACAGTAGCATTACGAGAAGGCGGAGCGGATTTAGTATCAGTTAATGTTTTGCTGCCCACAGGTGCGGCAAGCCTTACCGGATACGGTGTGACCGTTGGTGCAAAGGGTTCGGCACCCGCCGAAACGTTTGTTGACAATATATCGATTATTGATATCAGAAATTTCGGAATATCTGCATCCACACCTGCTAATTTGAGTGCCTCGCATGAACCGCAAAAAAGAATCCGTGTAACATTTTCAAGCATAATTGACCAAAGTTCGTTTAACACAGGTTCGGTTACACTTTATAACCACGCTACCCCTGTTCATATTGATGAAATAAAATTTTTAAGCCAGAAGCAGATTGAGGTTGTGGCAAGTCTTGAAGAAAATAAAAATTATGAGCTGAAGTTTAACGGTGTTTGGGATGTTTTCGGGCAGAGCTACACAGGGCAGATTGAGTTTGACACATCCATTCAGAATATAATTATTGGCGAAACTATTTTTACTAAAATAAAAGACGGCGTTGAAACCAGGATATATGACATTGAACCCGGCGAGATTACCGCAACAATAAAGGTGTCCGCCAATGAGGTGGGGTTTTCTCAAAACGCATCCATAATGGTTGCACTTTTTGAAGGGAGCAGGCTTGTTGAGATATCAAGGAACCCTGTGACAATTGACAACACCGAACGTGAAGCAACTGCTTCCGTTACCGTTCCCGAGGAGGGAAACTATATCATTAAAACATTTCTTTGGGACAGTATGACACCTCTTAAACAGGTTGACAAATTAAGCTAAAAGGGAGATTTCAATGAAAAAGATTAGCGTATTTTTAGTCCTTTGTCTTTTCTTTAATCTCATGGGCGGCTTTTATGCAGAAGCCGCCCCGGGATATACATTTGACTTTGAGGACTTTGTCGGCAGTAATAACGGCTCTGAGATTCCGAACGGATGGAGGGTACAAAACGTAGCAGTAGGAGATACAGGAGTGTTTTCCGTAAGTACCGAGCGTGGAACCAGTGCTAATATGTATGGGGAAAACTCAAGCAACTTTCAGTTTTATGCCCCATCTCTTTCCGGTCTTTCAAGTACATTTTCAATTGAAATCAGCATGAAAATGTTGGATTACAATGTTGAAAGAGCATTGGCGATGAGATACTCTGCTGAGACGATGAGACATATTTTACAATTTCGAGCGGACGGAGCAATACTCTTGTTTGGAGTGGCAGTAGGACAATATGAGCTTGATAAATGGTATGATGTAAAGCTTACATACAACCCCGGGACAAGAGAATATTCCGGGATTGTTTACGACGGGGAAAATATTTACACAAGAAGCGGTGTATATGGTCACACGGTGCAACAGCTTACCGCTGTATATTTGACATACATGAATGTAGCTAACGGTAAGACGGAGATGATTATTGACGATGTCAGAATGTATGCCGACGATAGAAGCGCAGATTTTTATTTGGATCATTCATTTCCCGCACCTTATAGAGGGAATGTTGCGCCTGACACTGATATAAAGCTTCTTTTCAACAGCCCAATCAGTGAAAGCAGTCTTGTAAAGGGAACTATAACTTTAAACGGTAAAATAGTTTCGGAGGAAGAAATAAGCCTTTTCGATTCGAAAACCTGCATTATCAGCCCCTCGGAGGTGCTTGAGGAAAAAACGGAATACACCCTCGCACTGAGCGGAGTAGAGGACACGGCAGGCAACAGTTTAAACACCAATATTACCTTTACAACATCTGAAAACTTTTTGTTTGGTAATGTACAGTATTCAACAAAGCAAATTGAGGAAGGGACTGTAGAGGTAAGCAGGTGGGCAAAATCAAACAACGGGCAGATGAAGGATGTTGCCATGGCAAGCGTTCTTTATAACAGTCAAAATGGTAAGGTGGAGGATATTTATGTAAACCATGCCTCCGTAACACCTGATATGCAGACATATGGTATGAACCTTGAAGTGCCCTCGGACGGGGAATATTACATTGAATCATATTTATGGGATACTTTTGGGGATGCCAATATAATAAAACCCAAATCTGTTTTGGGCACTCCTTCATCAGCGGGGGAAAAAGAAAATTTGGAGGCTTCGTGCATCGCGGAAATTGATTTGGATACGGCAATGGTAGAAATATACGGTTATGCTCCGCAGAAAAATGCAACCCTGTGGGTTTTGAAAGACGGAAAAACACCGGAAGATTTAAGCGGTGTGACAAATGCTAATATAAATGATGTTGCAGGCTATGTAAGGCAAATATCGGCTGACGAAAACGGCGGATACAATACAAAAGATCTTGCAGAAGGTGCGAATGGGGAAAGTTTTTGTAGTTTAACTAAATTTCAGGACGGAGAATAACCGCTTTGGATACCCGATGAATTCGTGTACTATTCAAGGGCGGAGCTTGAGCAGATTATGAGTAATTTAAACTCTCAAACTGCCGACTATGACGAGATAATAAGAACACAGGCGGGGATTTTGGGGTTGGATTTGACGGATTACAACACCCTTGATGATGAGGCGGCAAATATTGCGGCACACCTTAGCAACATGCGACCTTATACTACCATAGCAGCATTTTCAGAGGCATTCAATGCTGCCGTCGGTGTTCAAATGCTGGGGAATTCTAAAACCTCGGACGAGGTTTTAGGGCTTTTGGAGAAATATGTAGATGTGCTGGGCGTAACAGAGGAAAAAACCTATGTAGTTTACAACAGCTCGTCAAGGGTGAAGAGTGCTGTAAACACCAGGATAGCAAACAAAAACGGATACTCGAGCATGGATGATTTCATTGCCCATTTTAATGAGCAGGTAATTTTGTCGGGTATCGAACAGGCGATAAACCAGTCAGATGTAAAAAGTATTTTAACGCAAAATCAGGAGTTTTTGAATATTAATACAAAGGATTTTAACAGTCTTAAAAACCAGGTACCCGTACTGTCTGCATTGGGAGGGAAGTATTGGGAAACCAAGGGGCGTTTGGCAAATGAGTTTGACAAGCAAGTAAAACTTAGGAAGGATGCAGAAAACCTGCCGAATACCGGAAACAACACCGGGGGCGGCAGACCGTCAACAATAGTCCTGCCGCCTGTATCAACTCCGACACCAAGCCCCGAGCCCACGCCCAAGGTACCCGAGCCTATTTACAATGATTTAGGCGGAGTTTCATGGGCTGTTGAGGCGATTGAATTTTTGTCGGAGAACGAGGTTGTAAGCGGCAGAGGGCAAGGTGTTTTTGACCCGAATAATTTAGTAACCCGTGAAGAGTTTGTTAAAATGCTTATAGCCGCCTTTGCTGACTTGCAGGAACAAGAACAAATCAGCTATAGTGATGCGGCGGAGGATATGTGGTACTACCCGTATTTGGCGGCTGCAAAACATGCGGAGATTGCAATGGGCAAAAACGATGGAACCTTCGGCGTGGGAGAGAGCATAACACGAGAGGACATGGCAGTCATGGCAGTGCGGGCGGCAGAATATGCCGGACTTTCATTGGCAGCGGGCGGGGGAGAAGCATTCGGTGACGAGCATGAAATCTCGGATTATGCAAAAGATGCGGTAGGAAAAATGCAAGCCGCAAAAATTATAAGCGGCCGAGGCGGTAATTTATTTGCCCCGAAGGATTTTGCCACACGGGCGGAAGCGGCTAAGATTATTTACGAATTATTACAACGGATGTTAAATATCGCAATTTACGATATTTAACATCACACCGTATCATTACTTCGGCACTCAAATTACAAACTAAGTTTTCATAAGTATTTAAGTGCCGAAGTAATACTAATACTAATTTAACTTCAAGCTTGAAAATTAAAATAGTAAATAAGCTTTAAAGGAATGGATAAATAGTGATGAAAAAAATAATATCAGTTTTAACCGTTTGTTTTTTGATTTGTACCGGGGCCTCGGCATCACCGCAGTCTTTGATTAGTGATTTAGGTATAAGCGGAAGATGGGATTCGCAGTTTTTCGTCACCCGTGGCACATTTGCCGCTGCGGTTAGCGAAGTGATTAAAATCACGCCGGATGCAGGTGCCGAAAACCCTTTTGGTGACCTTGAACCCAGGCATGAATTTTACGGTCAAATCCTCGCCTGCTACAAAGCGGGGATTATATCGGGGGACGGAAGCGGAAGTTTCCGCCCAAACGACCCTATAACTCATATGCAGGCAGTTAAAATGCTGATGAGTGCCATGGGCTACGATGCATATGCAAATGTCAGGGGAGGTTACCCCATGGGATATCTGCTTGCGGCACAGGAAGCGTCGCTTTTGGACAACTTCAAAATGAACAGCGATGCATGGCTGTCCGAAAGCGAGGGCGCAACACTGCTCTATAATGCACTGCATTCTCCGGTTTTGGAAATGGTGGCAGTGGGAAGTGAGATGGAATACCAAATTTCTTCGGACACAACTCTTTTGAGCAGGTATTTTAATATGTTTAAGGGAGAAGGGCGCCTTTACGGAGTTTACGGCTTGTTGTTATCCGAAAACTATGCTGTGGGCAAGGGTGAGGTGCAGATAGGGGACGAAAAGTATTTGACCGGCAACAATGATCTTAGAAAATTTGTGGGTCATAATGTAGAGTTTTATTACCGTGAAAATGACGACGGGGAAAATGAAATTGTATCCGTCAGCTCAAAAAGCACCGAAATTGAATTTTCGGTGCAGGACATTATTAAAACTGACGGGGGCAGAATTTATTACGACGGAGAAAACGGAAAAACGGAAAGTATTTCCATCGTGATGGAAACGGCGGTGGTTTATAACGGAAAAATAGTTGATATATACAACCCCGATGACTTTAAAAATAAGGAAGGTAAAGCAAGAGCCGTACTCGACAGGGGGAACAATCTCATTGCGATATTCTTTGAAATAGGCAGGGATATTGTGGTGAAGGCAGTTGACACTGATGCCAAAGTTATATACGACAAGTACAGTATGGCGAATAACCTTGTACTTGACGACGACGCTTCCGAGATTACATTTATAGACGAGTACGGATATGACATGAAACTTGAAGAACTTGGTGAGGGCGATGTTTTGACTGTGGTAGAGAGTAAGGACAGGGAAATAGTCCACATCTACTACTCAAACAGCGAAACAAAGGGCACGGTTACTTCCGTTGAAAATGACGGAAAAGTACTGGAAATTGACGGCATTGCCTATGAAACAACTGCGATGTTCCGAGAGCACAATTCCATAAGGACGGGCAGCTATGGACTGTTTTTACTCAATGTTAACAAAAAAATCGTCGGTGTGGAACTTAGAACCGGCGGTTCAAGGTTTGGTTACTTGCTTCATGCAACGTCCGGCACGGGACTGGCAGGGAATTATGAGTTTCGTATTCTGCGTGAGGACGGTGAAATAGTAAACCTCTCGACGGTGAGTGTGGTAGAGGCGGACGGTTCACGCATATATGCCGAAGGCGAGCCGATGAACCCCGAAAACTTGATAAAATATTTAAGTGATGCGAACGGAGTTGTGCAGCAGCCCATACGCTATCAGACAAATAATGAAGGTAAGATTACCCTTATAGACACTGCAACAAAAGGGGCTGCGGAAGATGAGAAATCCCTCGTGCGAGGTTACAGCGGTAACAATTTAAGGTATCTCACCCGCACGAATACCTTCGCTGCAAAGGTTCCGATAAGGCAGACGACGGCAGTGTTTTTGGTTTCCCCAAGAGGCTCGGTGACAGACAATATGAATTACCGTGCGCATGATGCCGGGTCGTACTTTGCTAACCAGCAGTATTATAATATTGAATCCTTTTATATGGGTGATGACAGCCATATTGCCGAGGTTATTGTAAAGACCCTTCGCATGGAAGCAAGACCGATAAAAAGCTCCACCCCCATATCAATTGTGGAGAGAATAAGCGTAAGGTTAAACGAAAATATGGAGGAAGTATACGGTCTTTCGGTATACACAAACAATTCACTGCAACAGCTTGAGGTAAACTCAAATGCGGTTGTGGAGAGTATAAAAAGAATTGACAATAGTTCGCTAACCCACAATTTAAAGCCCGGGGATGTTATAAGGTATGAGTTAAACGAAATAAACAAGGTTGCCACTATTGACCTGGTATATGATGTTGAACGTGACCTGTTGAGGGGAAGTAATCCAAACACCTCAAGCGTTGACGCCCAGTACAGGATACAGAAAAGCCTGGTTTACTCCGTGGCTGAGGGATATGTACTTCTGACGCCTGCGGCAACAATTGACGGGTCGCTTGGCATGAACTCTTTGGAGTCGTATCCGGCATCTGTTTTCCCCATCTATGTGTACGACCCCGATAAGGCTGAAGATGTTGTTTCAAAGGGAGGCTTTATGGACATTCGTGATTACAAGACATACGGAGAGCCTTCAAAGGTAATACTGTACACAACATATGCGGCACCGGGAATGCTATATGTTATAAAATAACTCTGTGCATGCAATTTTCATGACTAACAATGTATGCTGCGTATTTTTGCGTAGCATACATTGTGCTTTAAGATGATTTGGGATGGGAGGCAATAAGATTGAAGTTTTCATTATTTTCAAAAAGTGTATGGAAAAAATGGCTAATATCATACTTTATCATATTATTGGTTCCCGTTATTGTCGGCTGGGGTATATATGTGAGCATTGAGGACATTGTGCAAAATGAGGTGAACAGGACAAACAGTCATTTGCTTTTGCAAATAAAGTCGGAGCTTGACGGAGTTTTGGCGGACACGGAGAGGTTAAACAGAGAACTTGGATATGATTTTAACGTTAAAGATGTTTTGAGAATGGGGGAGGAAATCCCCGACAGGAGCAGATATACAATTTTACAGCTTCAAAAAAGCCTGCTCAACAGCCAAAAGGCAAGCGATAATTTTGAAGATATTTTCTTGTATTTTAAGAGTAGTGACCTGGTTGTAAGCAGTTCAAATGCGCTTAGGTCAAAAGAGTTTTATGATACTTATTTTTCCGATGCCGATATGTATGACGAATGGATGGAGATGCTTTGGGGCGACAATTTTGAAACGGTGTACACAGACTGGAAATATGTAAAGAATTTAGAGGCGATTGATGTTGTGGCAAGTCTTAAATCGTATGTCAATCTGACAGGGAAGGGCAGCAGGGTTGCGGTTGTAAGCCTTTTAAACCGTGACGGGCTGCTTGAGAGGTTTCAAAACATAATCAATCTAAACCACGGCAGTGTGTATATTTTATATGAAAACGGAAATGTTTTGGCGGGTTCTGACGAGGGGGCTGCGTTTGAGGTAATGGGGTATGGGGAGCTTGAGGAAGGGAAAAGCCATCTACGAGCCAATATTGACGGAAACGATTCTGTTATTTCATATGTACAATCTGACCTTGCGCCCATAAAATATGTGTGCGTATATTCATATGGCGAGTTTTGGAGCAAGGTGGAAAATGTTCGCCTAATCACTTTGTATGGTCTTATTCTTGTACTTATTATAGCTTTTCCCCTTACATATGTCTTTGTGAAAAGAAATTACCGCCCGGTAAATGATATTTTGAAATATATAGTACACGAGTCGGATAATAAAATGCCGGGAAGTGAAGATGAATACATATTTATTGCAAGGGAAATGAGCAAGGCGTTTAACGAGAAAAAAGAAATCTTGTCGAAAATGGAAATGCAGTCAAACTTAATAAAAAACAATTTTTTTATAAAAGCTTTAAAACACGGCAACCTAAGCCAGACCGATATTGATGATGCAAAAAAATATCTTGATACTAAGTTTGAGGAGGCATATTTTTTAACCGTTATGCTTTATGCAGACGATTTTGTCAACCTTTTCGGAGGCGAGGATAGTATGCCGCCTGAGGAAAAGCATAAATACAGCCTTATTATTATGGAAAACATTTTCCGTGAACTTTTAAGCGAGTATTTTGCATGTGAAACTGTTATATTTGCGGATTGTGTTGTGGGCGTATTAAATACCGATAAAAAAGATATTTCAGACTTAAAAAGCAGACTTGCCGCTATTATAAAAAAGGGCGAAAATATTATAGAAAACCACTTCGGGCTTTTATTTAAGGTCGGGGTAAGTGACATTCATATAGGCATGGTTAATTTGTACGAGGCGATGAGCGAGTCGGAGCAGGTGCGTGAATACAATAAAATTTCCGAAATCGAGCAGATTTGCTTTTACAGCGATCTGGATATTGGAAATCCCATTGACTATTATTACCCTATTGACCGGGAATATAGGCTTATAAACCGCATAAAAGCAGGGGACTATGAAACTGCAAGCGTAATACTTGCGGAAATATATGATATCAACTTTAACAAGAACAAGCTTGTAAACCAGTTTGGCAAATATTTAATGTACAATATTTTGGGTACATTAATGAAAGTTATTTTCTCCGATGCACGCAGTGATGAGTTTTTAGAGGATGTGGGGGAGACGGAGGCACTTATAAACACAAATAATATTGCCGGGTCGATAGAAAGAGTTGAAAAACTGCTTGAAAAAATATGTTTGAGTTTTTCTGAACATATAGAAGATAAGAATGAAGTACTGACAATAAATATAACAAAATATGTTGAAGAAAACTTTAAAAACGAGGATTTAAATGTAAACTCCATTGGTGAAAAGTTTAAAATGTCGGCATCATATATATCAAAGATATTTAAGAAGGAATCGGGGATAAGCCTGATGGATTATATAAACATGGTGCGTATTCAAAAAGCCAAGGAGTATATGAAGGAAGGCGGAAAAACCCTGGCGGAGGTTGCAAAAATATCAGGCTACGGAAGTGTGCGAACATTTGGAAGGATTTTCAGTAAAACAGAAGGGATTACACCAAGCGAATACAAAAAACTGGTAAAAGAAGGGCAGTAGCTTTTGCTACTGCCCTTCTTTTATCACCATTTGAGCGGCTGAAAGTATCGCCGCTTTCGCACTTTTATAAGTAAGCCCGCCCTGCATATAGGCAATGTACGGGGGTCTTATAGGTGCGTCCGCCGACACCTCTATTGATGCGCCCTGCACAAAAGTGCCCGCCGCCATTATAACCTCGGAGGTGTACCCCGGCATTGGGGAGGGGGTGGGGGACACAAAAGCATCCACAGGGGAGGCCGACTGCACACCACGGCAAAATGCTATGACCTTCTCAGCCGTGCCAAGGCGCACCGCCTGTATTATATCGGTTCTCATACAATCGGGGGAGGGGCTTGTTTCGTAGCCCAACTCCTCAAACAGCGCACCGCAGAAAATTGCCGCCTTAATACTTTCGGCAACAATGTGGGGCGCCATGAAAAAGCCCTGGTAAAATGATTTTGGAGGCACAAGGCTTGCCCCGCATTCAAGCCCTATCCCCGGTGCCGTAATCCTATCGGCGCAAAGCTGTACTATGTCGGCACGTCCCGCAATATATCCCCCCGAAGGGGCAAGCCCGCCGCCGGGGTTTTTAATAAGGGAACCTGCCATTACATCCGCCCCGCAAGATACGGGTTCACGGACCTCTGTAAACTCACCGTAGCAGTTGTCAACCATTATTATAACATCGGGACGTTTTGCCTTTATTTCGGCGCAAACCTCCCTGATTTTCGAAACATTTATAGCAGGCCGCCAGTCATACCCTCGTGAGCGCTGCAAAAGAACACCCTTGATATATTTGTCATCAAGCGCCGCTAAAATAGCGGGTATATCGAGTGTTCCTTTATCTAACTCAACTTGTCGGTATCCTATACCGATATCCGCAAAGGTTCTTCTTGCATTTCCCTGTATTCCTATTACCGAGCAAAGGGTGTCATACGGCTTTCCCGTGGCGGACAAAAGTATGTCCCCCGGGCAAAGCACCGCAAAAATCATTGATGCTATCGCATGGGTGCCGCTTACTATGTTTTGGCGCACATACGCTGCCTCACAGCCGAACACATCGGCATACACCCTGTCAAGCGTGTCACGCCCCGTATCGTCATACCCATAGCCGGAAGTGGGTGAAAAATGCACATCCGACACACGGTTTTTCTTAAATCCCTCTAAAACACGAAGCTGGTTTTCCTCTTCAATCTTCTCTATACCCTCAAAAAGAGGATTAACTTTCTTTTGTATTTTTTCGGCAAGCTCCGCAAGTTCACGGGATATGCCGAAGTTTTCATAGATATTCATCAAAGACTGTAAACCACCTCTGAAGGCATTACCGAAATACCTTTTTTCGTAAGTGTGTCAATTGCGGCGAGATGCTCCTCAACTCTTAAAATAACAAGCGCATCGGAGCGCATTTTGCCGGTGAACGCATACATGTACTCAATGCCTATCTCCGCCTCATTCAAAGCTGAAAGTGCCTTCGCAAGACCGCCCGGCACATCCTCGACGGAGATGGCAATTACACTTGTACCCCGAACCGTAAACCCATGCTCTCTAAGCGTTTCCTCGGCAATGTCAGGTTTGTTGACTATAAGGCGAAGAATCCCAAAATCCGTCGTGTCGGCAATTGATAGTGCCTGAATGTTCA
>CAZNYY010000043.1:0-9923 GCA_964577335.1 uncultured Oscillospiraceae bacterium
TTCCCCGTTTTCCATGTTGCGCTTTATTTCTTCCTTTAAAAGCTGTGAAAACGGCGAACGGTTCCCCTCCTCAAGCTCCCTTCGCATATCCACGATATGTGCCTTTGGAAGGGGAACATTGTTGTACCTGTTATTCATTTCAATGAGGGTGTAAACGCCTTCTTCTGCCCTGTAATAGCTTTCAACCGACGGTGTTGCGGATGCCAGCACCAGTGCCGCCCCTTCCGTCTTAGCCCTTATCGCCGCCACATCCCTCGCATGATAGCGTACCCCCGCCTCGGATTTATATGTGTCCTCATGCTCCTCGTCAATCACAATAAGCCCCAAATTTTTGCACGGCACAAAAACCGCCGAACGTGCGCCTATCACCACCCGTGCATCCCCGCTTTTTATTCTTCGCCATTCGTCGTACCGCTCCCCCGCCGAAAGACCGCTGTGTATTATCGCCACCATTTTTCCAAATCTTGCCAAAAACCTGCCTATCATCTGGTGCGTAAGCGAAATTTCCGGCACAAGCACAATTGCACTTTTGCCCATTTTTATAACCTTCTGTATAAGCCGTAAATATACCTCGGTTTTTCCGCTGCCCGTAACACCCTTAATTAAAACAGGTTTTTCCGTGTTTGTAAGTGCGCCGCCCGCAACCCGAACCGCATATTTCTGCTCCTCCGTCAGGCTTAATTCCTCGTCCTCAAGCATGGTTTCGCCCGAAAGCGGGGTTCTTGGCTGTGCTATCTTGGTTTTTCTCAGCACCCCCTTTTTAATCAAACTGTCAATGGTTGACCTTGTACACCCCGCAAACAAACATAAATCCGTAACGCTTAAAAATTTGCATTCACGCATTACGTTTAAAACACGTATTTGCGGCAGGGTTTTAACTTTGTCCTCCCCCTCGCCGCTAAGCTCCACCGCACCGATGTATTTTGGGGCAACCTTGTCATTGTCGTACGACACCACGTTTATAACACCCGCCGCCCGAAGGCTGTCCACCGCTGCACGAATTCCGTTTATCCCCGAAAACTGACTGTATTTCACATATCCGCTTGCACCCTGTAATCTGGAAACCACCTCTTTTTCTGCGGCGGTAGCCAAGCTGCCGTCAAAATTTTCTTCCCATCCCTCGTCAAGCGATATGTATTCCACAATCCGTTTCGCAGCGCCCACAGGCAAAAAAAGCCGTATTGCCTCGGAAAAATTGCATAGGAAACGTGTTTTAATCCTGTACGATTTCTCAAGCCTTTCCCTCGTCAAAAGCGGCTCGTCGTCAAGCAGACGTATAATATCTTTAAGCACCTGCGGTTCTTCATCCCTCTCACTTAGGATGTACCCCACCGAAGGCTTGTTTCCCCTTCCAAACGGCACCTCCGCACGATACCCCGTCAAATTTTTTATGTCCTCAAACCCCGCAGGTACGGTATAATCAAAAATCCTGTCAATGTTTTTTGTATTGTAGTCAACTACAACTTTCACAATCCTCAAAGCTTTTTCTCCATAATTTCAAATGCACGACTTAAAATCTCGCCCGCCACCGCATCCTTGCTTAGCAGCGGCATCTCCGAAAGCCCGCCCATCTTGTCAATAATAACAACCTTGTTCGTGTCCGTGCCAAAACCCGCTCCGGGTTCTGTAAGGCTGTTTGCCACAATCATATCCGCATTTTTTGCCCATAATTTCTGCTTTGCATTTTCAACTAAATTCTCCGTTTCCATGCAAAAACCAACAATAACACGGTTTTCCTTAATCTTGCCCAAATCCTTTAAAATATCCCGGTTTTTAACGAGGTCTACCGTTAATCCACCGCTTTTTTTAATTTTATGCCCGGCAGTGGTTTCGGGCTTAAAATCCCCAACGGCGGCAGCTTTTATAATTATGTCCATATCCCTGTAATTTTCCATCACCGCTTCATACATCTCGTCCGCACTGCGGACATTTATAAGATTTACACCGACAGGCGGCTTTATTGACACAGGTCCGCTGATAAGCGTTACCTCCGCCCCCCTAAACTTTGCCGCACGGGCTATTGCATAACCCATTTTGCCGCTTGAATGGTTTGTTATAAAGCGAACCGGGTCAATATCCTCCACAGTCGGTCCCGCCGTTACCAAAATTCGAACACCCGCCATGTCCTTCGTCATAACCGCCGCACACACAGCCTCCACAATATCCTCTGCCTCCGCAAGCGCACCCGTGCCCACCGTGCCGCAAGCAAGACGGGAACTTCGGGGAGGTATAATAGTGTACCCCAAACCCTCAAGCTTTTTAAGGTTTTCCCGAACAATCGGGTTTTCAAACATATTTGTGTTCATTGCGGGTGCGATAAGTTTTGGCGCAAGGCTTGCCATAATGGACGTTGTAAGCATATCGTCCGCAATGCCCCCCGCAATTTTGCCTATAACATTTGCCGTTGCGGGTGCCACCAAAAAAACATCCGCCCGCTCCGCAAGTGAGATGTGGTTTATTTCCCATGTTTTCGGCTCGTCAAAAACACTTACCGAAACGGGGTTTTGCGACAGCGCACGAAAAGTTGCGGGCGAAATTAATTCGCAGGCGGATTTTGTCATAATAACAGAAACCTCCGCCGCCATTTTTTTAAGTCTGCTGACAACATCCGCCGCTTTATACGCCGCAATTCCCCCGCAAACACCTAAAACTATATTTTTTCCTTCAAGCACTCCGCACCGCTCCTCTCAAAAAACCGATAGTGCCGCTAAAAATTTCTTTCTTCCTCCGTCGGCTCCACATAGTCAACATAAGTTATTTCGTCAGGCATCTCAATCTCCTCGGGCGCTTTTATAACGTGTACTTTCCCCTCTGCAACCTCCACAACCGCCTCGGTAACGGGTTTTGCAAGCTGCCCGTCCACAGCCGATATTTCCCTCGCCCTTTTAGCCACTGCAATCACAAGAGTGTACCTGCTGTCAAATTTTTTCATAAGGTTGGTGATACTCGGTTCAATCATCATAATAAGTTTCATAGCCTTTCTGCCCACAAAATAAAAACAATAAATTCACTTGACCTTACCGTGGGCGGGTAAGGCGTATAATGGAACTTATGGCGCATCGCCACCTCGTCGTCAGACGAAAATTTCGGCGGCGCAGTAAATTCCATCCTCTCCGCATACGCTATATTTATCTATCCTCGGCAATATTTTTTTTTATAAACTCGAAATTTCTTTCCATTCGCAGTGCCTCGGCTGTTATAATACTTGAAATTCTCTCGGCCGCCGCCACCACGCTGTCGTTTATAACAAGGTAATTATATTTTCTTGCAACGCCCATTTCCCAAACCGCCGTTTTCAGCCGCTCTTCAACTTTGTCACGGCTTTCGGTTTTTCTGTTTTCAAGCCTGGAGCGCAGTTCGCTCATAGAAGGCGGTGCCATGAAAATATAAACCCCTTCCGGGTACTCGCTTCGCACTTTCATTGCCCCCTGCACTTCAATTTCCAAAACAACGTTTATGCCCGCATCAAGCCTTGCAAAAACCTCTTTTTTAGGTGTACCGTAATAATTGCCGCAAAAACAGGCACTTTCAATAAACCCGTTTTCTTCCCTGGTTTTAATAAAATCTTCCTCGCTCATAAAATGGTAGTTTACACCGTCCGCCTCGCCCTCTCTTTTCTCCCTTGTAGTGGCGGAAACCGACAAATAAATGCCGTCATTTTTCCTAACAAGCTCTTTCATTACCGTGCCCTTGCCCACACCCGAAGGCCCCGACACCACGACTAAAAGACCCCTCTCACTCATCGTACCCCTCCTCCGGCTTAACATCAAGCCTTGCGGCGATGGTTTCAGGCAATATTGCCGATAGAAGTATATGCCCGCTGTCCGTAATTATTACCGCCCGTGTTCTTCTTCCATAGGTGGCGTCAATCAGCATTTTGGCATCCCTCGCATCGGAGATGACACGTTTTATCGGTGCCGACTCGGGGCTTAAAATCGCCACAAGCTTTGCCGAGGACACCATTGTCCCAAACCCAATATTAATCAGCCTCATAATTAATTCTCCCGCTTATTCGATATTTTGTACCTGCTCACGCAATTTTTCTATACCTGATTTAATGTCTATAACAATTCTTGCAACATCAATATCGTTGGACTTTGACCCTATGGTGTTCACCTCACGGTTTGTTTCCTGAATTAAAAAGTCCAATTTTCTGCCCACAGGTTCGTCCGCCTCAAAAAGCTCCCCCATTTGGTTCAGATGACTTTTCAGGCGCACAATTTCTTCGTTTACATTCACCCTGTCGGAAAAAACCGCAACCTCGTTTAGCAACCTGTTTTCGTCAATATCGTGCCCTTCCAAAATCTCCGTCATCCGCTCTCTGATGCGATTTGAATAGTCTTGTACAATTTGCGGTGCCCTCTCCTCAATTTGCATAACGCTGCGCCCAATTGTTTCAAGCCCCGCCGAGAGGTCCGCATAAAGCTTTTCCCCTTCTTTAACACGCATAGCGGTAAAAGCCTCTCCCGCCAAAAGTGTTACACCGCACACGGCATTTTCAATTTCATCCGTGTTCTCGTCGGTTTTTCTAACCGAGAAAACATCCGAAAACCTAATCAAATGCTCCAGCCTTACACTGTCGTCAATATTATACTTTTCCAAAAGGGTATTCATGGCGTTGTAATACCCCTCCGCCAGTGCGGAGTTTAAGATAACCTCGCCGTCCTCACCCTCAATCCCCTCAAGGTTTACATAAATATCCGCCTTGCCCCGGCTTATAAATTTTGCGGCGCATTTTCTGACAGGCTCTTCAAGATACCCGTATCCCCTTGGGGTTTTAATATTTAAATCACTGTAACGGTGGTTCACGCTTCTTATTTCAACCGTAATATGCTTTCCGCTTGAAATCCCTTCGGCAAATCCGTATCCCGTCATACTTTTAATCAAGGTAAAACCGCCCCTTCCGCCTATTTCACCACAATGTTCACAAGCTTTTTAGGCACTGCAATAATCTTTATAATTTCTTTCCCGTCAATAAATTTTTTAACGCTTTCCGCCTCCAGTGCGGCTTTCCCAAGCTCTTCCTGCCCCATGTCGGAAGGCACCACAACCCTGCCTCGCACCTTGCCGTTTACCGAAACCGCAATTTCAATTTCAGCATCCACAGTCTTTGCCTCGTCATACTGCGGCCAACGGGCACCGTTCAAATATCCTTCAAATTTTGCCATCTGCCACATTTCTTCCGTAATATGCGGCGCAAAGGGGTTTAAAAGAATTAAAAACGTCTTAAATTCTCCCCGTGTTATACTGCCCGCCTTGTAAAACTCGTTTATAAGCGACATCATTGCCGCCACTGCGGTGTTGTACTTCATGTTTTCTATATCATAGGTAACTTTTTTAATGGTTTTGTGCATGGATGTTTCCATTTTGGGGCTGTATTCATCCCCGTCCGAGAGCATCCCCTGCAAATTCCACACACGTTCAATAAATTTGTGACAACCCTTCACCCCGTTTTCCGACCACGGTGTGGATTGCTCAAAAGCGCCTATAAACATCTCGTATGTCCTGAATGTATCCGCCCCGAAACTCTCCACAACATCGTCGGGGTTTACCACATTCCCTCGGGATTTTGACATTTTTTCGTTGTTCTCCCCCAAAATCATGCCGTGTGATGTGCGTTTCTGGTACGGCTCTGGCGTTTTGACAACACCTATGTCAAACAAAAATTTGTGCCAAAACCTTGAATATAAAAGATGCAGTGTTGTATGCTCCATCCCGCCGTTGTACCAGTCAACAGGCAGCCAGTAATCAAGCTTTTCGGGGGCAGCCAAGGCATCGTCGTTGTGCGGGTCAATGTATCTTAAAAAGTACCATGACGAACCCGCCCATTGGGGCATTGTGTCCGTTTCCCTCTCTGCTGTGCCGCCGCATGAGGGACATGTGGTTGCAATCCATTCATGCGCCCTTGCAAGGGGTGACTCTCCCTCGTCCCCGGGTGCAAAACTCTCCAAATTCGGCAGCATGAGGGGTAACTCACTCTCGGGGAGCGGAACGTAGCCGCATTTTTCGCAGTGGACAATGGGTATCGGCTCTCCCCAGTAGCGCTGACGGGAAAACACCCAGTCACGCAGCTTGTAGTTAACCTTTTTCTTGCCTATTCCCGTGTCCACAAGATGTTTTGTAATTTTTTCTATCGCATCATTTACCGAAAGTCCGTCTATAATTCCCGAATTTACCAAAACGCCCTCGCCCGTGTCGGTATATGCTTCTTCCTGTACGTTTTTCCCGCCCGCCACAACTTCTCGTATCGGCAAGCCGAATTCCTTTGCAAATTCCCAGTCCCTCTCGTCATGCGCAGGCACCGCCATAATAGCGCCCGTGCCGTATGTCATAAGAACGTAGTCCGAAATCCACACAGGTATTTTCTCCCCGCTCACGGGGTTTATAGCATAAACACCGCCAAGGGGCACACCCGTTTTTTCCTTTGAAAGTTCCGTCCTTTCAAATTCCGATTTATGCGCTGCGGTTTTTCTGTATTCCCTAACATCCTCCGCATTGTCCAAACTCTCCAAAAGCTCGTCAACATACGGATGCTCGGGCGATAAAACCATGTATGTTGCGCCGTACAGCGTGTCGGGTCTTGTGGTGTATACGGTGATTTTTCGCTCCCCGTTCAAAAGAAAATCAACCTCCGCCCCTTCCGAGCGCCCTATCCAGTTTTTCTGCTGTATTCTGACTTTTTCAATATAGTCAACCAAATCCAAATCATTTATAAGCCTCTCGGCATATTCGGTTATTTTAAGCATCCACTGGCTTTTGCGTTTTTGCACAACCTCGCCGTTACAGCGTTCACACACGCCCGCCACAACCTCCTCGTTTGCAAGTCCCACCTTGCACGAGGTACACCAGTTAATGGGCATCTCGGTTTTGTACGCCAGCCCCTTTTCAAAAAGCTTTAAAAATATCCACTGTGTCCATTTATAGTAGCCCGGGTCGGTAGTATTTATTTCTCTTGACCAGTCAAATGAAAAGCCTATACTTTTAAGCTGTCTTTTAAAGTTTTTTATATTATTCTCGGTTACAATTTTCGGATGGATATTATTTTTTATAGCAAAATTCTCCGTCGGCAGTCCAAATGCGTCCCACCCCATCGGGTACAAAACATTGTAGCCCAAAAGCCGCCTGTACCTCGCCAAAATATCCAAAGCCGTGTAGCTTCTCGGGTGCCCCACATGAAGCCCCTGCCCCGAAGGGTACGGAAACTCCACCAGCGCATAAAGCTTTGGTTTGTCCGATACATCGGAAGCCTTAAATGTTTCGTTCTCGTCCCAAAACGCCTGCCACTTTTTTTCAATGCCGTTAAAATTATAATCCATTCGCCAAACTACCTCCGCCGTTAATTATTCAAAAATTCGTATTTTTCGTGTTTTGCATCGCCCCACAGCCTGTCAAGGTTGTAAAAGTCTCGCACGTCGCTTTTAAATATATGAACTATAACGCTGTCAAAATCAAGCAGCACCCATAGGGAGCTTTGCTGCCCCTCAACCCTTGAAGGTTTAATGCCGCTCTCCCCCGCCTTTTCCAAAACAGCGTCAGTAAGAGCCTTTACCTGAGTTGTTGAATTTGCCGTACAAATCACAAAATAATCTGCAATTATTGTAAGCTCATCCACCTTCAGCACCTCAATTTTTTCCGCTTTCTTGTCGTTTAACACCTCGGCCGTAAGCCTTGCTATTTTAGCAGATTGCAATAAGTTCACCCTTTCATTAATTTATCTTATTATTATACACCAAACTTTCCTGTTTGTCCATATCTTTGCAAAAAAGAACCCGCCCGCCTAAAAACATGAAAATATAGTCGGCTTATTTTAAGCCGACTATATCACAAATATTTGAATTTATTCAAACTAAATCAGCTCCATATAAGCCAAATCAAAACATATCCGGTTACAACTGCGGCAAAGGTAACGGGAATACTTATTTTCATGTATTCCTTGGTTGTCACCTCATGCCCGTTTTTGCGCAAAATTCCAATGGCGGCGATGTTTGCGGAAGCGCCTATCGGGGTGAAATTGCCCCCAAGTGTCGCCCCCGACAACAAACCGAAATACAAAATCGTCGGGTCAATCCCCATCATAGCCGCAACGCCCGAAACCACGGGCAGCATTGTCGCCACATAGGGAATATTGTCGATAAACGCCGAAAGTATTACCGACACCCAAACAATCAATGTGTATAATATAAAGAGATTGTCGCCGCTAAAACGTACAAACATCTTGCTTATTTCGTTTACCAGCCCCGCCTCGGTAATTGCGGCTATAACCATGAAAAGCCCCGAGAGAAGCAAAAGCGTCGTAATATCAATTTCTTTAAATGTTCTTGCAAAAAGGTTTTTGTCCTTTGTTCTTATTATCGTTATAACCAGTCCTATTATAAACAAGCCTATGCATATGTAGCCGTTTGTAAGGGTGGGCTTGTTTTCAACAAATGAAAATGCAATTAAAAGCACAATCATCCCAACCAGTAAAACCGTTGGCAAATAGTCGTTTACTTCTGTTCTGTTATTCTTTAAATCCTCCGACAGCGGCTGACTGTACTTTTTAAACAAGGGTAAGCACGCAAGCGCAAATGCAACTGCCCCCGCCTGCACTATCCAAAACATTCCCGCACGTCCCTGATAAAAAAAGAAGTCCGAAAATGTCATCCCCGCATGGCTGCCCATTAGTATCGCCGTCGCATCCCCCACAAGGGTTGCCGCCCCTTGTAAATTTGAGGATATGGAGATGGCAATGACGCTCGGCACGGGTGAAATTTTTAGTTTTTTGGAAACCGTAAGTGCAATGGGTGCCACCATTAAAACCGTTGCAACATTGTCCACAAATGCGGAGATAATACCCGCAAACAATGCCAGTGCAATTATTGCCCATTTTACGTTGGGCACTTTTGACAGCACCAAATCCGCCAAAAGCGAGGGCATCCTCGACTCGACAAACAGAGCCACAATCCCCATCGTGCCCGCAAGCATTAAAATAACATTAAAATCAATCGCAGAGAAGGCACGCCCTACCGTTAGCGTTCCGCTTATTACAAAAATCAGTGCCGAGCTAAGTGCGATAAGCGCACGATATTTCGGCAGCGCCAAAAGCAGTGCATAGGTTGCCAGGAATAAAATAAGTGCAAATAACATTTTGTCCCTCCGTATTAAATTTTAGCTGAGCAGTATAATGTCGCATCGCCGTTTCCGAACAAGGGTGAGGAAAGTTTCGGCGGCGAATAAATTCATGATATAATAACTGCAACGCAGTTATTATATCATGAATTGTCCTAATTTCAACTATTATTTTCAAATATGTCGTAACCTACAAAAAACAACCATTTTTAATGATTTTACGAGAAACACAGCAAATTAAAGCAATTGGCAGTAAACCATACAAAGTTTTCATTTAACCCGTTATTATGGGAGTTGAAAATGTTAAGATTTATGGTAATATTATCTTTGTTAGCACTCGAACGTGCGGAGTGCTAACAATTAAGATTAAAAACAAGGAGGTTAAAAGCATGAACATTAAACCACTGGCGGACAGAGTTGTTATTAAAATGCTTGAAAGTGAAGAAACCACCAAGAGCGGTATTGTTCTTCCCGGAGCGGCGCAGGAAAAGCCGCAGATGGCGGAGGTTGTAGCGGTAGGACCGGGCGGTGTTTCTGACGGTAAGGAGATTGTTATGGAGGTTTCGGTAGGCGACAAGGTTATAATGAGCAAGTATGCCGGCACCGAAGTTAAGATTGACGGGGAAGAATATATTATATTAAAGCAGGGCGATATCCTCGCAAAAGTAGAATAGCAGGCGGATTGCATCCGCAGGCATAACGCTGCACATTCGTGCAGAAGGGCAGTTTAGTTGCTCGAAAATTTAACATAACAAAAAATATATGGGAGGTAATACAATGGCTAAAGACATTTTATTTGGCGAAGAAGCCCGCCG
>CAZNYY010000043.1:10023-11233 GCA_964577335.1 uncultured Oscillospiraceae bacterium
ATATGGGAGGTAATACAATGGCTAAAGACATTTTATTTGGCGAAGAAGCCCGCCGTGCGCTTGAGCTGGGAATTAACCAGTTGGCGGATACGGTTAAAATTACACTTGGACCAAAGGGACGAAATGTGGTTTTGGATAAAAAATTCGGTTCACCCCTTATCACAAATGACGGTGTTACAATAGCAAAGGAAATTGAGCTTGAGGATGCTTTTGAAAACATGGGCGCACAGCTTGTAAAAGAAGTTGCAACGAGGACAAATGACGTTGCGGGTGACGGTACAACAACCGCAACACTTCTTGCACAGGCTATTATTCGTGAGGGGCTTAAAAACGTGGCAGCGGGTGCTAACCCCATGATAGTTAAAAAAGGTATTGAAAAAGCAGTGGAAGTTTCGGTGGCTGACATTCTTTCGTCCAGCGCAAAGGTTAAGGGACAGGAAGATATTGCAAGGGTTGCATCAATTTCAGCGGCGGACGATTCGATAGGAACACTTATTGCAGAGGCAATGGAAAAGGTGACGGGCGACGGCGTTATAACTGTTGAGGACTCGAAAACAGCCGAAACTTACAGCGAAGTTGTTGAGGGAATGCAGTTTGACCGTGGGTACATCACCCCTTACATGGTGACTGATACAGAGAAGATGGAAGCTGTTTTGGACGACGCTTTAATTCTTATTACCGACAAGAAAATCACAAATATTCAGGATATACTCCCCCTTCTTGAACAAATTGTTCAGCAGGGCAAAAAACTTTTAATCATTTCGGAGGATTTGGAGGGCGAGGCTCTCTCAACCCTTATCGTTAACAAACTGCGCGGCACATTTACTTGTGTTGCCGTAAAAGCCCCCGGCTTTGGCGACAGAAGAAAGGCAATGCTTGAGGATATAGCTATTCTTACAGGCGGTCAGGTTATCTCCGACGAGCTTGGGCTTGAACTTAAAGACACATCCCTTGACCAGCTTGGCAGCGCAAGACAGGTTAAAATTCAAAAAGAAAATACTATTATAATAGACGGTGCGGGAGATGCGAAAGACATAAAAGACAGGGTTGCACAAATCCGCACACAGATTGAGGATACCACTTCTGATTTTGACCGTGAAAAACTGCAAGAGCGTTTGGCTAAACTCTCGGGCGGTGTTGCTGTAATCAAAGTAGGTGCTTCAACCGAAACTGAAATGAAGGAAAAGAAACTGCGTGTTGAGGATGCTTT
>CAZNYY010000044.1:0-4089 GCA_964577335.1 uncultured Oscillospiraceae bacterium
GGATTGATAATGACCGCATAGTAATACCTTTGACCAAAAAACAACAGCAAGCCAATCTTCAGGTCATAAGAACGGTTGATGAACTGGGCAGAATTATAATTCCCCCATATATCAGAAAGATTTATAATCTCGCAACGGAAACAGGAATTGAAATTAAGGAGAATAATATTCTCATATCCAATAGCTTCGAGCGAAAAGTAAAGATAAATGAACTTGGTATGATAACAATTCCGGAAGATATTTTACAAGACCTTAAAATAGATGCGAAAATGGAATTAAAAATCGAATCGGGAGCAAATCTTAAAATGATGAAATGAAGCATATCATAACTTTATAAAAGGTTTCTTGTTGGTGCAAAGGTCGGTCATTTGACCGACCTTTGCGTTATCAATATGTAGAGCAAAAGAAATAATAAGACATTTGCGTGCATCTTAATTGATTTAGATAGGTTTAAAAATACTAATGATATATACGGTCATGATACAGGGGATGAAATACTAAAAACAATAACTAAATTGCTAAAAAAATGTCTGATAAGTAAAAAGGATTTTGTAGCACGGTTTGGAGGGGATGAGTTTTATATTATCTCAAACACTAATAATATTGACGAGTTACAAAGTGTTATCTGCAAAATAAAAAAAGAAGTTCAAGAACACAATTCATTTCATAACCATTCATGCAATATAAGAAATTAGAGTTGCAATTCAGGGCAAAACTTTGTCGTCAGTGAGTAAAAGGCGCACAGTTTTTTATAATGCAAAATTATAAAAATAGAGATACAAGGTAAAGACAATTTTGTTTCACCCTGTATCCTTATCGAAATTACCCTATAGAGAAGCTTTGTAATAATACAGGCATTATGTATTTATTGAAGATGTTTTAATAACTTAACATCACTTATAGTACAAAAGATATAAAAAAATGAAATATTTTGACCTGGGTCAATTTCATTTTGTCTAACCCATGCTACAATAAATACAAAGATAAAGAAAAGAGGTAATAAGGATGTCAAAACAATTCACATTTCATGAGATAAAGAAAGGTCATTTTAAAAAATTAAAACTATTTGTTCCGATTGTATCACGAGTTCATGGAGGCAATCACCCGGAGTTTTATGAAGTTCGCAAATTATTTGATGTAATCGCCAAAAAAACCAAAGAATCGGGAGCGGAAAAACCCGAGTTACATGGGGAGTTTGCCAAATTGCGTGAAATCACTGACAACTACACAGTTCCCAGTGATGTATGCGAAAGCTATGAAGCGGTATATAATATGTTAGCTGAAGTGGATAAAGCATACCAAGCTTAAACAACATAACGGAAATAAGTAAGGAGGGGATTATTTTGCAAAGATTTATATTGGGTAGAAAAAATCACATAACAATCGTCAGTGCAATCTTAATTACTATTGGATTTGTCAGTGAATTAGGATTTAAAAATGAAACTGTTGCTATTTGGGCATTAGCTGTCGCCTCAATTTTAGGACTTGCACCCATTGCCATTCAAGCGTTTCAAGCACTAAGGGTCAAGGTTGTCAGCATTGATGTTTTAGTTACCATCGCGGTGATTGGGGCATTTCTAATTAAGAACCTTGAAGAATCCGCTATCGTCACCTTCCTATTCTTATTTGGCTCTTTTTTGGAACAGCGTACACTCAATAAAACACGCTCTGCTATAAAAGAATTAACCGAGATGGCGCCCGAGAGCGCCCTAAAGCAAATGGAAAACGGTGAATTTGAAGAAGTAGAGGTTGACGAGGTTGATGTAGGAGATGTTTTACTTGTAAAAACAGGCGCAAAAGTTCCTGTAGACGGGACGGTTTTAACAGGCGAGGGGCATATTAACGAAGCCAGCATTACCGGTGAAGCAGTTCCTGTAGGCAAACAGAAAGATTCGGGGGTATATGCCGGAACAATTTTAGAAAATGGAACTATTCAAATTGTTGCTGACCGTGTAGGTGAAGATACCACCTTCGGTAAAATTATTGAATTGGTGGAAGAAGCACAGGATTCTAAATCAGAAGCCGAGCGGTTTATTGATAAATTCTCGAAATACTACACACCTGCGGTTTTAATCCTCTCTGCGATTGTATGGTTATTCTCACGAAATATTGAGCTTGCCATTACAATATTAGTATTAGGATGCCTAGGGGCATTGGTGATTGGCGTTCCCGTTTCAAACGTTGCAGGTATTGGCAATGGCGCACGGCATGGGGTTCTGTTAAAAGGCAGTGAGGTCATTCACGATTTTAGCAAGGTGGACACCATGGTGTTTGACAAAACAGGAACACTCACAATCGGAAATCCGAAAGTAGCGGACACAGAAATCTATGGGGATAACCGTGACGAGGTAATGTCCTATCTTGCAAGTGTTGAAAATGAATCAGATCACCCGTTAGCCAAAGCGGTGGTAGAGCATCTTGGGGATATAAAATTATATACAGTTGAAAAAACAGATGTGGTAAAGGGTGGCGGAATTGTTGCCCAAGTAGACGGGCATCGAGTGGCAGTGGGCAATGTTTTTCTGATGGAACAGGAAAATGTTCCGTTAAGTGAAACAGCCCGCAAAGATATCGCAAAATTTGAGAAAAACGGAAACTCTCTTGTTCTCACAGCCGTTGATGGTGAACTGAAATCACTCATGGGTATTCGTGACCAAATTCGCCCGGGTGTAAAAGAAAACCTGCAAAGGCTGAAAAGATTAGGCGTGAAAAATCTGGTGGTGTTATCAGGAGATAATCAAGGAACCGTTGACTTAGTTGCAAAAGAACTTGGACTTACAGAGGCTCATGGGCATATGCTGCCGGAGGACAAATCCGCATATATTGAGGAGTTAAAAGCCAAAGGTCAAATTGTCGCATTTGTTGGAGATGGAGTAAACGACAGTCCATCCCTTGCGTTGGCACAAATCGGAATTGCCATGGGAAGCGGTACAGATGTTGCCATTGAAACTTCCGATGTGGTGTTAATGAATTCGGATTTTAGCCGCTTGCCCCATGCACTGGGCTTAACAAAAGCAACGGCGAATAATATGCGCCAAAACATCATTATCGCAGTAGGTGTAGTATTAGTCCTACTTGCCAGCGTATTCTTTAGCGAATGGATGAATATGTCCATCGGTATGTTGGTACACGAAGGAAGTATCTTGGTGGTCATTGTAAATGGTATGAGGCTTCTGCGATATAAATTAAGATATTAAATTTAAAAATGAAAGGAAAGATTAAAATGAAAAAAGCAACAATCCAGTTAGAAACATTAACTTGCCCATCATGTATTCAAAAAATTGAGGGCGCTGTCAAATCTTTGGAGGGAGTAGATAAGGAAAGCCTCAATGTGCTATTTAACTCCAGCAAGGTAAAGTTTAACTTTGATGAGGAAAAAATAGCGATCAAGGATATTGAAAATGCGATTACGAAGCTGGGATATGAGGTTAAAAAATCTCAAGTCAAGGATCAATAGGACATCGGTATAGAAGCTATCTCGAGATGAGATAGCTTCTATAATATTTTAAGGTATAGTTAAAAAAATAGTAACAGCAATACCTGCGCTTAGTGCGCCTACGCCTTGGCTGGTAATAACCTCAACAGATACAAGCGTTCCTTGCGTCACAGCCACACTTCCTGTGCCAATTGCTAAACAATTGGGTGTATCAGAAGCGTTTGGTCCTTCGACTGTAGCCGATATTCCTGTCGTTACCGGATCCTCAAAGCCGCATGGGCTTGTGAAAATGGTTGCTGTTACAGACTCGTCATCCGGAATCGTATTATCTCTAATATTTAATATTAGACCAGTAATGGTGGCATTTACCGGTAGTGTGACTGTGCTTCTTGCAAATTGAGAAGCAGAGGAAGAGGTTCCCAGTCCAACCCAGCCCCCATCACTAACAGATTGATCCGTTGCTAAATATATTGTTGTAGCTCCAGGTCCTATTGGACCAGTCGGACCGGTTGCACCTGTGTCACCTTGCGGACCTGTAGGGCCCGTCGAGCCGGGGTCACCTGTGTCGCCTTGCGGACCAGTCGGACCAGTCGGACCCGTTGGGCCGGTTGCACCTGTGTCGCCTTGCGGACCCGTGGGGCCAGTCGGACCGG
>CAZNYY010000044.1:4189-11156 GCA_964577335.1 uncultured Oscillospiraceae bacterium
TTGCACCTGTGTCGCCTTGCGGACCCGTGGGACCGGTTGCACCAGCGTTACCTTGAGGACCAGTGGGTCCCGTTGCACCAGTGTTACCTTGTGGACCGGTAGGACCTGTCGGACCGGTTGCACCTGTGTCGCCTTGCGGACCCGTGGGACCGGTTGCACCAGCGTTACCTTGGGGACCTGTAGGACCTGTAGGACCGGTTGCGCCAGTGTTGCCTCGTGGACCGGTAGGACCAGTAGGACCCGTAGGGCCTGCTAAGCAGCAACAAGAGCATTCCTTATGCTTACACGAATGTCGTTGACAACGATGGATATTATTATGGCAACCAAGCTGATCTGAACCATAACTGCCTTTGCCCTTTTCACAATTTAGAAAATTATCTTCAAATTGCATTTGATTATCTCCTTTATAGTCATTAATAATGCCAATGCTCAACTACCTAAAGACATTTAGTAAAAAAATATTTGCCTTCCATTTGTTGAGTAATCATATTTTGGCTAATACGAATTCCAATTAAAAAATCCTTTTATACTATCGTGCTAAAGTTACCGAAAAATGCTCATTTCGCATTTTTCGGACGCACTCTGATTCAAGGTTTTAATTTGGAATTCGCATAACTTCATGATACAACCACAAGTGGTTTGTTTATAACTGTACCAATATTATTATATTCATATAGATATAGCTTGGTGATATGAACAAACAATATAGATAACTTTTGAATAAGTAATTTATAGGATTGTTTATGTAACTTTGCGTGGTGATGTATCGGAAACGATGCTGTGCTTTTTGCCCCTCATAAACAGATTGCAATAATTTTCTGGTATGCTGTGGCAAACAATACTAATATATGAAAAGAGGGGTATACTATTTTTATCATTACTTATGATTAGGGGACCTTACCATGGAAATATTATCTGTTATTGGCACCTCGCTATTTTCCGTAGTAGTATTATTCTTTTTGGCAAAAATCAGCGGCAATAAGCAAATGTCACAGCTATCTATGTTTGACTATATTATCGGCATCACCATAGGCTCTATTGCTGCCGAAATGGCAACTGAATTAGAGGCTTTTGAAAAGCCGCTGATTGCAATGATTGTATATGCGCTAATGTCATTGCTCATTTCTTGGCTTAGTTATAAATCTATTGTATTGCGTCGATTTATAGTTGGAAAATCCCTTATATTATTTGATAAGGGAAAGCTGTATGAGGCAAATTTAAGAAAAGCAAAATTGGATGTAAATGAGTTCTTAACAGAATGCAGAAACAACGGTTATTTTAATATTGCAATGTTGCAAACGGCAATTCTGGAGCCGAATGGCAAGCTAAGCCTATTGCCGTTATCCACCCAAAGACCTGCAACGCCTGATGATTTGAATTTGTCACCTCCGCAAGAAAATTTGGTGATTACCGTTATCATAGACGGTAAGATCTTGAAGTATACCGGCAATAATGAAGCCTGGCTTAAAAATGAGCTGAAAGCACAAGGCGTATCAAAAATTGAAGAGGTTTTCTTAGCTACTTGCGATAGCAATAACGCATTATCCGTTTATTCCAAAATTGAGAAGAAGCTATCCCGTGACCCATTTCAATAGGACTTGAAAGCTTGATGATTCCACTGCTATCATACACACTTTCAAAGATTTCTTCATATAGTAGTAGTGATAATAAATATATAAAAGGAATGGAGGTCACTACACATAACATGAATATCTGGAAGTCGTTTACTAAAATCAGAGATTATGGGCCACAGCCATTTGTGGTTAACATTGATAAAATTACAAAACGCAACGATACCTTTCGCAGTGCGCTATGGACCGGAAAATACTTACAGCTTACACTCATGAGCATAAAGCCCGGAGGGGAGATAGGCTTAGAACAGCATCCTCATTTGGATCAATTCCTACGCATTGAGGAAGGTCAGGGAATTGTTAAAATGGGAGACACCAAGGATAACCTTGATTTTCTGGAGAAGGTTTATGATGATTATGTGGTTCTCATACCCGCAGGGAAATGGCATAATCTGATTAATACAGGAAGCAAGCCCATTAAGCTGTATTCTATTTATGCACCGCCACAGCACCCTCACGGTCCAGTACATAAGACAAGGGCAGAAGCCGATGCCGCTGAAGAACATCATAACCACTAATAATAAAGTAAATTCAACACCCAGTGAGTCATTCATTGGGTGTTTGTTTGCATTGACATTTATTCATGTATTAGGATATAATGTACCATATATTTAAATGGAAATTGTGCAAGGAAGGAAGGGTTGAAATGCAAAATTGCCATGGTTGTAAGCATCATATCAGCTGTATTGAGCACGTACCCATTTTTAAAGGTTTAAGCCATGAGGAGATGACAGAAATTGCACAAATTTCCTCCACGCGAAGCTTTAAAAAAGGAGAAATGGTTTACCGAGCAGGCGATGAAGGCGGCACCCTATTTGTACTTTATACAGGTCGAGTGAAACTTTACCGTCTAAATGCAGGTGGCAAAGAACAGGTTCTTCGTGTGGTAGAATCGGGTGAGTTTATCGGCGAACTTTCGCTGTTTTCCTCTCTTGCGTTGACCGATTACGCACAAGCATTAGAGGATACTACCATGTGCGTACTTCAAGGGGCAAGACTTAAGGAACTAATGACAAAATATCCTTCCATTGCTTTAAAGGTGATGGATGAATTGTCTCGTCGACTGGAACAGGCTGAAAGTCAGGTTGAGAGCATCAGTTTAAGTTCGGTGACACAGCGAGTTGCGCAGATTTTGCTGGAGTTGTCGGACGGTAAAAAGGAAATTTCGCTACCCATATCTAAGAGTGACCTTGCTTCCCAATTGGGGATGAGTCAGGAAACCCTGAGCCGTAAACTTGCGGATTTCCAAGAGGAAGGACTGATTGAGCTAAAAGGGCATCGGAAAATTATAGTCAAAAAAAGAGCCGAACTGGAGGAAGTCGGTTATGAGTAATAATGGACAGGAATTATAACGTAACGGACTGAAAATTCTTCGTTTGTAGAAAAATTTTCACACATGAGTGCGTTGGGGCGAAGTGGGGGCTTTCTCTCACGAGTTATAAGGAGTCAACCATGAAACATTTAAGGCTATTTAAGCATAGTAATGATACAAAGATTATGTATTTATATGCAGCTCTTTTAGTAGCTCAACATCATTTATAGTAATAGCATTAGCATCATATTCGACTAAGCCATCCTTTCTCATTTTATTAAGCTCTCGAGAAAGGGAGGTTCTTTGAATACCTATTGTTTCTGCTAAGTCTTTTTTGGACATACTTAGTTTAATGATCGTACTTTTCTGAGAATAGTATTCAAATAGCAAAAACTCTATTATACTCTGCCTTATCGTTTTCATAGTTAAGGATTTAATTCTGTCTGTCAATATAATTGTTGTATCGGACAGTAGTCCCAAAAATGCTTCTAAACAGTTAACATTAGTTTGACAAAGCTTAAATATTAAATCTTTTTTTATATGCAAAATAAGAGAATCAGTTTTTGAAACCATTGTCATAGGGTATCTGTTTTTTTTAGAAAAAAGCAAATTACCACCTAAAACATCGGCGGTCTTAAAATCAGAAACAGTTAGAGCATTACCATTTGAATCAATTTTTTGAACGGTTACTACTCCCCTTAGTATAATGTCAAGGTTTGCGCATTCTTCATTCTGTACATATACGATTGAGTTTTTGCAGTATTTTTGTATTCTATATGAGTCAAATGTAAACAGGTTCTCCAATTCCTTCAAAGAAAAATGTTTAAACATATCAATATTGTTAAGTAAATTCAAAAAATCTTTCATATTTTTCCATACCTTCCTTTAAAACAGTTACCATGGTAACTGTTTTTTATTTCATATCCTATTATAATACAACTAAAGACTTTATACAAGGAGAGATTAGAGCATGAAAAAAACTTTACAGTCAATCGTACAAATAGCATTTCTTATCTTATTTATTTTCTTGTTTGTTAGCGGGAAAATACAGTTATGGATGGGGTTATTCCTCGTAGGTATTATCACATCATTCATATTTGGTCGTATTTATTGCGGTTTTGTATGCTCCATTAATACGGCCATGAACGGCATTACATGGGTCAAAAAGAAACTACGTATTAAGAATTTACGTATTCCGCGATTTCTTACAAGTCCTTGGGTGCGGTATGCTACATTGGGATTATTTGCAGCATTATTTATCTTTATCATGGTCACCGGTAAAAAATTGCCTGTGCTTCCTGCTCTGTTTCTGATCGGGGTATTACTAACTTTCTTGTTCCCGGAGGAATTATGGCATAGATACCTATGTCCTTACGGAACAATATTAAGCCTATCTTCGTTAAAAACAAAGCATACAATGAACATTGATGCAAATCAGTGCAACAACTGCGGTGTTTGCAGGCGGGTATGTCCAACCAAAGCCATTGAGAAAAAGGAAGACTATCATAAAATTATCAGAAATGAATGTATTGTTTGTATGGAGTGCGAGAGAAGTTGCAGGCGAAATGCAATCAGCTATAGGGGAAAGGATGAAAATGATGGAAACTGCAATCAAAATATCAAACTTAGTTCGTGAATATTCACTGGGGGAAACAACAATAACAGCCGTAGACAATATTGATTTGGAAATTCCCACAGGCAAATATACGATGCTTCTTGGCGCAAGCGGTGCGGGGAAATCTACGGTTTTGAATATACTTGGCGGCATGGATACCCCATCAAGCGGTGACGTTATCGTTCACGGTAAGGAAATATCAAAATTCAATTCAAAACAGCTTACAGTTTACCGTCGTGAAAACATAGGCTTTGTTTTTCAGTTCTATAATCTCATGCCTAATTTAACTGCGCTTGAAAATGTAGAGCTTGCAAGCCAGATTTGCAGTAATCCTTTGGATGCAATAGAAACGCTGGAGTTAGTAGGACTAAAAGACAGGCTCAACAACTTTCCTTCTCAATTATCGGGAGGAGAGCAGCAAAGAGTTGCTATTGCAAGGGCATTAGCAAAAAACCCTGATGTGCTGCTTTGTGATGAGCCAACGGGTGCGCTTGATTATAATACAGGAAAAACTGTACTTGCGCTACTATTTGATATTTGCAGGAAAAGTAAAAAGACTGTTGTGGTTGTTACGCATAATGCTGCATTAGCACCTACAAGTGATGTTCTCATACATATGAAAAGCGGAAAGATCGAAAAGATGAGCTTTAATGAAAAACCAACGCCAATTCAAGAGTTGGAGTGGTGATAAGATGCTTTTAAAAAATTTTCTTAGAGAGCTGTTATATACAACCTCACGATTAATATCCGTCATTATAATCACGGCTGTTGCGGTACTACTATATGTTGCATTAAGTGGATTATCATATAATTCAGAAAGAATAATCAATGAGTATTTTGAAACGCACAATGTTGCAGATTATTGGATAAGCGGAATCAATCTTAATAGGACTGATTACTATAAAATTAAAAATTTGGAGGGCGTATCTCAAATACAACCAAGAGTTGTTATAGATGCCGAGCAAAGGGATAATGAAAATATTAGTTTAGCCTTATATGGAATTGCCGACGGATATAACATAAACATTCCGTATGTTGACCAAGGCAGGTTTCCTATAAACAATCGAGAAATGATGATAAGTAAGGCATTTGCAGAAAAGCAGGGGTTAAAAATAGGCGATAGCTATGAAATGATAATAAGCGGCACAGACAAGATTCTTAAACTGCAAATAACTGCACTTATCAATAGCCCTGAATGTATGTATCATGTAAATGCAAGCACCTTGTCGCCTGACTACAATAAATATGGCTTTGCATATATGAATGAAGATGTTTTATCAGATGTGATGGGCAAAAACCTATATAGCCAATTTGTTTTAAAAACAAATGAAGGTATTAGTGATAAGGAATTTAAAAATAACATAAACAAAATTTTAAAGGGGAAGGTTACGAATGTTTTAGCACTTGAGGACAATAAAAATGCTTATATGCTTTTAGATCAAGTAGCGGTCGTTAAAGTTGCAACCATTATTTTTCCTGTTATTTTTTTCTTGGTTGCGGCACTTATTATGTTTAGTACAATGAGCAGGATTATTGAAAATGCACGCAGTATCATTGGCACACTAAAAGCTTTGGGGTTCAGTGACAGAATCATACAAATATATTATTTAGCCTATGGAGTAATAGTAGTGGCAGCAGGATATTTAATTGGTGCATTGCCTGCCAACTCACTGCTTACAAAGCCAATTTCTGCAACGTTGTTTTCCAATGTGGACTTGCCGCCTTATACTATAGAATTTGATAAAAGAGCATTACTAATTGCCTTTGTCCTAACGAGTGTTTTTTGCATAGGAACAGAGTTCATTATTACAAAGAGAGCATTGCGGGAAAAACCGGCTGAGTGTATGAGGCCAAAGCCGCCAAAGGCTGTGGGGGAAAATATATTTGAGAGAATAACATATTTATGGCAAAAGCTGAATTTTACCCAAAAATATATTATCCGTAATATTTTCAGAAATAAATTAAGGCTTGCCATTTTTGTAGTTGGTATTACAGGCTGTATGACATTAATCCTGACCTCTTTTGGCATGAATGATTCTCTAAATAATTATACCATGCAGCTAAAAGATAAATTGCATCAATATGATATTGCGGCGCAGTTTCAAAGGAATGTAACTGAAAAACAATACAAGCGTATTAATGAGATGAATATCACGAGTGGTGTACAATATGAAATGACTTCAGGTGTCAGAATTTTTTCTGAGGATAAAAAGGAAACATCTACACTTACTGTTACAGATGATATTCTTACTTTGAAACTCATTGACACCTTGGATGGAGATACAATGCAAATGCCGGAACAAGGCATTGTTATGGCACAAGAAACGGCAGACGATTTAAATATAGGGATTGGTGATGCTGTAACAGTTGAATCTATTAGAAGTAACAGGGTTTATAAAATGGAAGTGG
>CAZNYY010000045.1:0-11067 GCA_964577335.1 uncultured Oscillospiraceae bacterium
TTATAAACAATATTCATTATAAATTCAATTATTCTTACCCTTTAAAAAAGTATCATAAATGCAAAGGAACATGAAAAACGTCTTTTTTTGCATATTGATTTTGCCGAAGGGGTGGGGCGTGACCGTGCCGGGCTTTTATTTATTCAAAATCTTGGTATTGACGGAATTATAAGTACAAGGGCAAATATTATTCGTATGGCGAGGGAGTTTGGTCTTGCAACAGTCCAAAGGTTTTTTATTGTGGACTCACATTCCGTTGATACGGCAGTAGAATCAATCAAAGTTTCAAAACCCGATACCATTGAGATTATGCCCGGAATACTACCAAGAACCATTACAAAATTTAAGGAGAGGGTAAAAATGCCCGTTATTGCAGGCGGATTGATAGAAACCAAAGGGGATATTATAGGGGCGATAGCGGCAGGCGCTTCAGCCATTTCCACAGCAAAAAAAGAGCTGTGGACAGAGTAGAGGAGGAATGTTTTATGACAAAAATTATAGCGCACAGAGGTGCGAGCAAGGTAACACCCGAAAACACAATGGCAGCATTTATACGTTCGGCGGAGCTTGGGGCTTGCGGCGTAGAACTTGATGTTCATATTCTGCCCGACAAAACGGTTGTGGTTCATCAGGTGCGAAGATGCACAGGGGCAAATTTATGATTACAATTTTAAAACCATAAAATCGTTTAGAGTGGGCGAAAAGTTTTCGCCCGAGTTTAAAAATGAAACTGTACCCTATTTTGACGAGGTTTTAACATTTTTAAAAGAAAAGAATATGCATTTAAATTGCGAAATAAAAAATAGCACGGGTTTTTTATTTGCTGACGAAGAAGAAGTCGTAAGGCTTATAAATAAATATAACATGTCAGAAAACAGTATTATCTCTTCGTTTGACCACAGACTTCTTTGTGCCATTAAGAAAAACCACCCAAAAATAAAGGTGGGGATGTTGTACGGGCAAACACACGGGATAGATATTATAGATTATTGCTTGGAAAATTCCTTTGATGCAGTTCATCCTCATTTTAAGTTGGTTGACCATGATTTTGTAAAGAGAGCGCATCAAAACGGAATAGAGGTCAATGTTTGGACAGTGGATAATATCGACGACATCAGGCTTATGAAAGAGTACGGCGTGGACAGCATTATAACAAATGATGTTGAAACTGCAAGAAAAGGTGCGAAGAATGAATAAACTTAAAAGCAAAAAGTTGTTTTTGCTCGATATGGACGGCACAATATATCTTGGGGATACTTTGTTTGAAGGTGTTTTGGAGTTTTTGGAGTACATAAAACAAATTGGCGGACACTATATGTTTTTGACGAATAATTCCTCCAAAAGTGTTGATAAATACCTTGAAAAACTGGGAGCAATGAATGTCCCTGCAAAAAATGAGAATTTTCTGACTTCGGCAGATGCTACCGCCCTATATCTTAGTCGGAATTTTAAAGGTAAAAAGATATATGTTTTCGGTACAAATTCATTTAAAGACCAGCTAAAAAAAAGCGGGTTTATGATTGTTGATGCTTTGGGGGACGATATTGACTGCCTTGTGATGGGATTTGATACGGAGCTTACCTTCCAAAAACTTGAGGATGCCTGTATTTTACTGGGACGAGGGGTGGAGTATATTGCCACAAACCCCGACTGGGTATGCCCCACATGGTATGGCTATGTACCTGACTGCGGCTCGGTAGCCGAAATGCTGTATCGGGCAACAAAAAGGCGACCCCGCTTCATAGGCAAGCCACATCCCGAAATGGCACTTTTGGCAATAGAAAAAAGCGGTTTTGACAAGAGTGAAACTATCATTATAGGTGACCGCATCTATACGGATATTGCTTGCGGCATAAATGCAGGAATTACCACCGCACTGGTTTTAAGCGGAGAAACTACACAAGAGGACGTTGACCGTGACAAAATAAAGCCCGATTATATTTTTAGAGATATTCAGACACTGCACTCCCACGTTTTGGAACGAAAGTAGAAAAGCATCCTAATCTAAAGAATTTTACGGGGTATGAATTCAAGATAATCGGCTGAAACAAGTATATCCCTTGGGTTATCACTGCTGCGCTCCCACGCATATCTGCCGTGAAGATGACCGTAAACACAAATCCTAACACCAAACTCGTCAAGCAGCTCGCTCACCGCAAAATCGGGGGGATAATGCACCATTGCCACAATCTCATCCGAAAGCTTTTTTCCTTCGGTAAGCGACAGTCTTAACCGCAGAAGTTCCCTTTCATATATTTTTTCATCTTCTTTATTAAAATCTTTGTCAAACGGCGACTTCCATCCTCTGGCGGCACAAATGGCTATATTTTCGTACAAATAGGCATTATTGTGCAAAAAAACAAAGTTTTTGCACCCGTTTTCCTCTAAAAAATTCTCCAATTTCGCCATTGTACTCCACCAGTAATCATGATTCCCCTTTGAAATAATTTTAATGCCGGGCAGTTTGTTTAAATAATCAAAATCTGCTTTTGCCTGCTGGAGATAGGTCGCCCATGATATATCTCCACATATCAGCACGGCATCATTTTCATTTATGGTTTTATTCCAGTTTTCAAAAATTCGTTCTACATAATCATCCCATTCTCTTCCGAAAATGTTCATTGGTTTATTTATTCCCAACGGTAAATGAAGGTCACTGATTGCGTAAACAGACATGATTCACTTCCTTTGCATAATTCAATTTAACTTCGGCAATGATAAAATCGGAAACACATCAAATTTCTTTGGAGGGCGTTATGAAAAAATCACATGACAACGAACGAACCATCGAAGGCATAAAGTGCATAGTTGACAATTGCAGTTACAACACTCTCGACGGAAAATGCACTGCTTCAACGATAGAAGTTGTCCCTCGGGATGCTTCAAATTATGACGAAACAGACTGCGCCACATTTAAAACACGCGACAGATAATCTTAAGGACCGCCAGCGGGCGGTCCTCTCTTTTGTTATCAAATAAAAAACCGCCGAAACCATGGCAAAATATCATCCATTGTTTATCCCTAAAATTTTCTCAACCATTGTTTTCATGGAAGACGGCGTACATACTTCCTCAAATCGCACCTTTTTTTCGCCCAATTCGCTAAGCGAAGCCGGAATTTTTATCCCCGAACGCTCCGACAGCTTTTCAATTATTTCAAGATCATCCATGCTCTGTATATTTTCTTCCCCGAAAACCGCTGCCGCCACGCTTTCACTGAATTTATAGGGGCTTGCGGTGGATGCTATCACTGTTTTTGTTTCGTCCCCCGTTTCCTTCACATACTGGGCATATACATTCATGCCAACCGCCGTATGCGTGTCAAGAACATATGAATACTCTTCTTCGGTTTTCTTTATCTGGGCAATGGTGCCGTCGTCATCACAAAAACCCGCCCACAAAAGTTTTGACATGGCATCTCTTGTTTCATCATCCACTGTGTATGACCCGTTTTTAGAAAGTTCCCCCATCCATGTGCGGATTTTCTCCGTGTCGCCCCCCGTTATGTCATACAAAAACCTCTCCAGATTACTTGAAATAAGAATATCCATCGAGGGTGAAACCGTGGTTTTAAAACTGCGGTTTCTGTCATATGTTCCGCTTTTTATAAAATCCGTCAAAACATTGTTTAAGTTTGACGCACAAATCAGTTTCTTAACAGGCAGACCCATGCACTTTGCATAGTACGCCGCCAGTATATTCCCAAAATTACCCGTCGGCACAACAACATTTATTTGAGCGCCCATCTCAATCTGCTCATTTTTAATAAGGTCGGCATACGCAGAAAAATAATAGACAATTTGCGGTACAAGCCTTCCCCAGTTTATGGAGTTTGCGGACGAGAGTACTATATTCTTATTTTTCAGAAGTTTTTCAAATTCTTTATCGGAAAAAATGGATTTAACACCGTTTTGAGCATCGTCAAAATTACCGTCAACAGCACAAACGCCCACGTTTTCCCCCTCCTGTGTTACCATTTGCAGCTTTTGGATATTACTCACGCCGTCTCGGGGGTAGAAAACTATAATTTTTGTTTTGTCAACATCTCGAAAACCCTCAAGCGCCGCCTTTCCCGTGTCGCCGCTTGTCGCCACTAAAATAGCGATATCCTCCGAAACGCCTTCCTTTTTTGCGGAAACCGTTAAAAGATGGGGCAAAATTTGCAGTGCCATATCCTTAAACGCACAGGTGGGACCGTGCCAAAGTTCCAAAATATAAAGGTTCTCATAAAGTTTATAAACGGGCGCAACCGAGTCTGTTTCAAACTTTGTCTTGTTATAAGCACTGTCAACACAAGCCTTAATTTCATCATTATCAAAATCTGTCAAAAACCTTCTTAGGATATCCACAGCCCTGCCCTGGTAACTCATTTTAGCCATATTCTCAATTTCATACCTTGTAAGCCTTGGTATTATTTGCGGCACAAAAAGACCCCCGTCACGTGCCAGCCCCAAAACTATTGCACCTGCTGCCGAGGTTTGAGTATTTTTATCACGCGTGCTTTGGTAATACATAATTCTTCAATGCCTTTCCGCTTGCCTGTATTTGCCCGATGTCTGCTGGTAATTTACAAATATCAAGGAATGTCCAATAAAAACGGATATTTTAAGCCATTTTTATTGGACATCTGTGCACCCGGCAAGCCCCGGGCGCATAAATATTAATTTACAGGCTTTTACGCTATATATTTTTTAAGATGCTCTCCAACTGTTTGTACGTTGGCACTTATAGTAATAAGCATTTGTATGTTAAATTTTGCACAAAGACCGTTTGTCCGCTCCATAAAGCTTTCCAGTTCTTGCTCCGTCCCTGCAACAATTTTTGTAAGGCTGTCAATAAATATATGAGTGGTGTCAAAATTCTGAGAAACTATACCGCATAAAAGCCCGTATAGCTCATCATAAGTCGAAACAGGAAAATCACTGGTGTCAACCATCCGCACAGCATGACTAAAGTCATGAATATGCCTTGTACTGTTGTTGTTGATAAAAACTACCGCCCCATGACTGGTGTTCGCTGCCTTGTGAACACTGTCCAAAAGTGACTTGGTTTTGCCCATACCCTTTTCACCGACAATTAATTTTATCATTTTAACCACTATCCTTTCTGCCCACATACATTACACCCTCCGCTTACGGGCGCAGCGAGCCATACCCCCGAAGCCTTCAACTTGTCTTATTATTATGATACTATAATTACCGGAAATTTTCAACTGCATTTTATATTATTAACAAAACATTTATAAAATTTCCGATTATTACCTCATTCTTGCCAAAAGTTCTTCCCTTTCCTTTTCATACCCCGCCTTGCCAAGCAGCGCAAACATATTCTTTTTGTATGCCTCAACCCCGGGCTGGTCAAAGGGGTTTACCCCAAGAAGATAACCGCTTATCGCACATGCCTTTTCAAAGAAAAACACAAGCTTTCCGAAGGTGTATTCATCCTGTTTTTCAATATTTAAAACAAGGTTTGGAACACCCCCGTCGTCATGCGCCATAACCGTTCCCAAAAATGCCTGACGGTTTACATACCCCACCGTTTTCCCCGCAAGATAATTAAGCCCATCGGCATCCCCCGCATCGCTTTGAATTTCAATGTCGCATTTATAATTTTCAACATTTATCACGGTTTCAAAGATATTCCTAAGCCCATCCTGAATGTATTGCCCCATGGAATGGAGGTCACTTGAAAAATCAACCGATGCCGGAAAAATTCCCTTGTGGTCCTTGCCCTCACTTTCGCCAAAAAGCTGTTTCCACCATTCCCCAAAATAATGAAGGGAACTGTCGTAATTTACTAATATTTCAATGGTCTTACCCTTGCGGTACAGGGAGTTTCTAACTGCGGCATATTGGTAGCACATGTTGGCTGAGAGTTCCTCAGCCGAATACTCTTTCATACCTTCGAGGGCGCCCTGCATAATCTTGTCAATATCCACCCCTGTGGCTGCAATCGGCAAAAGACCAACCGGTGTTAAAACCGAATACCGCCCGCCTATATCATCAGGGATAACAAAGGTTTCATACCCCTTTTCGACTGCCATTTTATAAAGCGCCCCCCGACCTTTATCGGTCGTGGCATAAATGCGTGAGGCGGCGCCCTCCGTGCCGTATCTCCTCTCAAGCTCCGCCTTGAAAAACCTAAACGCAATAGCAGGCTCTGTCGTGGTTCCTGATTTTGAGATTACGTTTACCGAAAAGTCTCTGCCCTTCAAAAGTTCCATTACCTCTGCCATATGCTCGGGGCTTATGTTATTGCCCGCAAAAAATATTTGCGGGCCTCCCCGCACATCGTCGGGTTTTTGATTATAGAATGTGCCGCACAGCATATCAATTGCCGCCTTCGCCCCAAGGTACGAGCCGCCAATGCCGATAACCACCAAAACGTCCGATGTACTTCGTATTTTTTCTGCCGCTTTTTTAACCCTCTCAAACTCGTCTCGGTCGTAATCCTGCGGCAGGTTTAAAAAACCCGTAAAATCGTTTCCAAGACCCTTTTTTTCGGTTAAAAGCTTGTGGGCCGCCGTCACCTGCGCACTTATCCCCTCAAGCTCATCCGCACCCAGATATCGGGCTGCATTTTTGTAGTCAAATTCAATCTTCGCCATATTCGTCCCCCATATTTATTGTTATTTTATCCCCTGTAAATCAACAAAAGAACACGCATAGCGTGTTCTAATTATCTTTAAATATTTTCAATAATACGGGAATGCTCATTCCTGCGGCAAAAACCGCCAAAAGCGGCCAAAACTTTTTCACAGCTTTTGAGCAGAACGCACCTCCTATGATGCCCACAAGAATACTTGCCCCTTTAACAAGACCGATATCCCAAACATTTAATCTTTTTATCCTCTCGTTGCCAAAATCAATGATTTTCATATAAACACCCCCTATAAATTTATTATACCCCTGAAACTGATTTTATGCAAGAAATTTGTTTGTTTTTCCTACTTATATAATTGTGCAAACGGCATAGGCGGAAATTCCTTCTTCCCTGCCCTCAAACCCAAGCCATTCGGAGGTTGTGGCCTTTACCCCCACGCACCCCTTGTCAATGCCCAAAATACGGCTTATATTATCCCTCATCATCTCTATGTATTCCGCAAGTTTCGGGCGCTGTGCAACTATGGTGGCATCTATATTATTCACCCTAAACCCTGCATCATGCAGAATTTTTTTGGTTTCCCCTAAAAGTATAAGACTGCTTATTCCCCTGTATTTCTCATCACTTGCGGGAAAGTGTTTGCCTATATCGCCAAGGGCCGCCGCACCGAACAGGGCATCCATTACCGCATGTGTCAGGCAATCCGCATCCGAATGTCCCACAAGACCGTATTCATGGGGAATGTCCACTCCCCCTAAAATAAGCGCATACCCTTCCTCAAGCTTATGAGCATCGTAACCTATACCTACACGCACAAAAATACCGCCTTTCATTCCCCGAAATGCCTTTTGGACAAAACTGCCTCGGCAACCGCCAAATCAAATTCCGTTGTAATTTTAATGTTTTCATAACTGCCCAAAACTAAGAAAACCTTGCCGCCGTTTTGCTCCACCAATGCGGCATCATCCGTCATATCACCGTTTGCATTCTCGTGTGCATTTATCAAAATATCCGCCCTGAAAACCTGGGGTGTTTGTATTTGCCAAAGCACGCTCCTGTCAAGGGTTTCTTCTACAAACCCGTCCTCCGCTTTCTTTATGGTGTCACAAACAGGCACACCCACTGCCGCCGCACCATGTTCCGCGGCCGCCTCCACTGCTTTTTCTATAACATCCGGCTCTATAAGCGGTCTTGCCCCGTCATGAACGGCTATAATATCAAACCCCGCCGCTTCACTAACCCCCGCCATCACCGATTGTTGGCGGCTTTCGCCGCCCCTCACAATTTTTCTGACCTTGGCAAAGCCCTCATCCTTTATTATTTCGCCGAAGGAAAATATATCTTCCTCCCGTGCAACTACTATTATTTCGTCCACCATATCACAGCGTTCAAAAGCTTCAAGCGTATATGAAATAACAGGGCGGTCGAAAAGCTCCAAAAACAGCTTATCGCCACCCATTCTCGTTCCCAGTCCGGCTGCGACGATAACTGCCGCGGTTTTTTTTGGCATATTAAGTTCCATAGCCTTTCTGCCCACAAATAGGAATAAAAGTACTCATATCCTTGCCCGTGGGCAGACAAGGTTCACAAAAACAATGCGCCGAAAGCCTATGCGGCTTTGGGCGCAAAATTACCCCTCGCTTTTGGCAAGGTCATTAATTATTTCCTCAATATCATCCTGATAGCTGTTCTTCGCCAGAACCAGTTCACTTATAAGTATCTGCTTTGCATTTGTAAGCATTTTACGCTCTCCCGTGGAGAGACCCTTATCCATATCACGGCACATCAGGCATTTTACAACCCTTGCCACCTCGTATATATCACCGCTTTTTATTTTCAGCATATTCTCGCGGTATCTTTTGTTCCATGTCAGAGAATAGTCCGCCTCATAATCGCGAAAAGAGGACAGCACTTTGTCCGCCTCCGTACAATCGATTATATTCCTCAACCCTATTTCCTCAACATTCATCATAGGTAACATAACCTTCATATCACCGAAAGGCATTTTAATAACATAGTACTTTTGCTTACTCCCGAGAACTTCCTTCTCCTCAATATCAACAATCACCCCGGCACCATGCATGGGGTATACTACCTTATCACCTATTTTATACATGAACAAATTCCCTCCTATGTAGAGATTATCTAATCTCTGATTATTATTATACCACATTTTAAAGAATTTGTCAAAATAAATTAGGCAATGGGGACAACCCATAAAACAAGATACTTTTTTTGCTAACTTTCCTTTCTTTTCTTTATAACTTTAAGTCTTGAAAACTCCTCCCTCTCCTTTTCATCAAGCACATCCTGAATGGTTTTTACGATATTTTCGTAGCGTGGTATAAGAATATTTTTTAGCGAATTTGTTCTTTTTTGAGTTTTTCCAATACTGACAGCAAGCCTGTAAACCGAGTTTTCTATTTCCGCCAAGTCAAGGATAAGCTTCCTCACACGGACAAACTTTACCACCGCCTCGTCAAGCGACGAGCCCGTCATAGAAAAACCGTAGTTGGGAGACAGGGACCTTTTGTCACTTAGCACAACGGGCAGTTCGACCCCCATAACACTGCGAAAGCGCACCCTGATATCATCCTCCAGGGGAATTGCCCCGCCTATTTGTGTCACCGTACCTATCCCCATCGTTATATTTGCATGCTGAAGTGCGGCATACGCCTCCGAAAACGTAACCTCCATTGCGCTGTGAACCTCCCTTGCACGCTCAATCATCTCCATCATCTCTCGAATGAGTATGCTGCGTTTTCTGTCCATCAGCTCATACCCCTTTTCGCAAAGCTCAAGGGTGTTTTTTGCAAGCATTAAATTCCCTTTGGTAGGAAAAAGAGTGGTGTCCATTTATCTAAACCTTTCCTTCTGTGGTACCCAAACCGCTATAATATTTGTCCAATATATCTTCCTGAACCCTGTCAAGCTCCTCACGGGGCAGGCGGGAAAGTACATTCCAACCCTTTGTAAGGGTGTCCTCAATTGAGCGTGCTTCATCCTTGCCCTGGCATACAAACTCCCCTTCAAAGACTTTGCCAAGTTCAAGATAACGCTTATCAATCTCCGAAAGTTCATCATCGCCAATGACAGAGGCAAGCGAGCGCACATCCTGTACCTTTGCATAGGCAGCAAAAAGCTGGTTTGCAAGGTCGGGGTGATCCTCCCTTGTAAATCCATCACCTGTTCCGTCCTTCATAAGCCGTGAAAGCGAAGGCAAAACAGACACGGGCGGATAAATCCCCCGTGCGGCAAGGGCACGGTCAAGCACTATCTGCCCCTCGGTTATATACCCTGTCAAATCGGGCACGGGATGGGTTATATCATCATTCGGCATGGTTAAAATAGGTATCTGCGTCACGGAGCCTTCCGCTCCCCTTACCATGCCCGCCCTTTCAAAAATTGATGCAAGGTCACTGTAAAGGTATCCGGGATACCCTTTTCTTGAGGGGATTTCACCCTTTGAAGACGATATTTCACGAAGTGCCTCGGCATACGCCGTCATATCCGTGAGTATTACAAGTATGTGCATATTATGTTCGTACGCCAAATACTCGGCGGCGGTAAGCGCCAGCCTTGGCGTAATAATACGCTCCGCCACGGGGTCGTTTGAAAGGTTTAAAAACATTACCACTCTGTCAGATGCACCGCCGCGTGCAAGTTCTCTTTTAAAATAGTCCGCAACGTCATTTTTAACGCCCATAGCGGCAAAAACTACGGCAAAACGACCGTCCTCATCGTTTGCAAGGCGTGCCTGCTTTACAATTTGTACCGCCAACGCATCATGGGAAAGTCCGTTACCTGAAAATATGGGCAGTTTCTGCCCCCTTATAAGGGTTGAAAGGCAGTCAATCGATGAAATACCCGTCTGTATGAAATCCCTCGGATATTCTCTTGACACGGGATTTATGGGGCTGCCGTTTATATCCGCCGTTTTTTCGGGGAACACTTTTCCAAGCCCGTCAATGGGCTGTCCGCTGCCGCCGAAAATGCGCCCTAATATTTCTTTTGATAGGGGAATGGTCATGGGGCGCCCCATAAGACGGGTTTTTGTATTTGAAAGCGACATCCCAGCCGAGCTTTCAAACACCTGCACCACAACCGTTTCTCCGCTTATTTCTATTATTCTGCCTGTTCTTGTCCTGCCCCCCACTTCAATTTCAACAATTTCTTCGTAGGAGGGGTTTTGCACATGGTCCAGTACCACAAGGGGACCGTTTATATGCGAAAGTCCTAAATATTCCACTGACATATTGTTCCTCCGGGGGCTATTCTTGATTTTTTATAATCATTTCACAAAGCCCGTCAATTTTATTTTTATATTCTTCAAATTTATAAAGTTCGTTATTGTCCACATCATATTTTATTCTTATTATATCCTCAAAGATATTTGTTCCCTTGATTTGCGATATGGGTATCTGCCTTGCAATTACATCCTTGACCTTTCCGTGTAAATACATT
>CAZNYY010000046.1:0-10876 GCA_964577335.1 uncultured Oscillospiraceae bacterium
TACTGTCCCTTACCCCAAGACTTGCCGCTCCCATCGCCGTCAATCCGTACTGAGGATTGTTTAAAATATAGTCCGTAAGCTTTGGATAGCCGTCAACCCATTCAAATGTTAACCCCTCTTTGCCAAAGTTCATATATTCAAGTCCCTTTCCCCCAAAAAAGTTGTCAAGCCACATTGCTGTTCCTTCAGGATTTTTGTTTGCCGTAGTAATTGCCGCGCTTGCCACATCCAGTACATCAGAACCCTTATATCCCACATATGCCTTATCACCGTAAGGTCCCGTCAAATGATTTATTCCCATAACCCTTCTAACCCCATCATCCATATAGCTTTGAAGGGTGGTCGGCTGATAGCCGTAATAAAAACCCACCTTGTCGTTTACCCATTTTGCTTCAAGTTTGCTGACATCATTTAGCAGATAATCAGGGTCTAAAAGCCCCTCGCCAAACAGCTTTGCCAAGAACTGCAACGCCTCCGCAAACCTGTCCTCCAAAATTCCGTGGGTCACCCTGCCGTCCTTTAAATAAAATTTGTCATATGTGCCGAACGCCCCAGCAAGTGGTGCCAAACTTCCGGCATCACCGCTAAATCTTGAGCTGGACATCGGAATTATATCATCTCCCAAGCTCTTGAAAGCCTTTAGCACATTGTACAGCTCGTCCGTGGTTTTTGGTATATCCATTCCCAATTTATCCAACCAGTCTTTTCTAATCACAGGACCTTTGAACACCTTTAATTTTGGGTCGGTTCTGATATAGGGAATATAAAGAATCCTCCCGTCTTCCCCCGTGTACTGCTTTTTTATTTCGGGGTTCGCCTCATTAAAGGTCTTTAAATTTGGCATATAATTATCAATCAAATCATTAAGCGGAATAATGATGCCATCGTCCGCATATGAAGCCGCCCCAGTTTTCTTCCACGAATATACGATGATATCGGGCAAATTCCCCGAGGTAATCATCAGATTAAACTTTTCCGCCACCGCCGTATTTGTAGGGTGCATCCACTCCACCCTGCAACCCGTCAATTCCTCCATAAGCTGGTACGACAATATATCGTTATTATCATTTGCCCCTCCGTTTATGGCATTTCCGCCCAATACCGAAAAAATACTTAGGGTTTTGGGCATTCCACCCCTCCCGTTACCCCCTAATATTTGATTATCTTTAGCAGCACAACCCGTAAGAACAAGCGCAAGGACCGTGCCTGCCGCAATTATCCTTTTAAAGCCTTTCATATTTCCCCCTTTTTGCCACCACCGAAAGTGCGAAAGCCTGTCTATTCTGCACTGTAAAGCTCGCCGCTTGCCGCAAGCGGCACTATGCTCCCTTTTGACATAAGAAATGCCTTTACCTTTTTGCCGACAGGGTCGGACACATAGATACTGCCCCTGTGTATCCCCCGAACGCCTACATTAACGGGCGTAAGTGTTATGTCCAAAAGCCTTTCCCCCTCATACAACCCCATGATAATATAAGCATTTTGGCGGCTCTCGTCAGGCTCGGCACTTACCACCTCATATTCCACCGTCACTGTGCCCGCTGTTAAAACCTCAGCCGGTACCCTATATTTCTGTCTTGCCGTAAACGTTTTTCCCTTGGAACCGGACAAGTTTGCCTTTATTATCGTGGACGTTTTGGTATGGCTGACGGTAATCCCTTCGTCCCAATCCGAAAAATCTACAAGCTTATCTATTGTAATTGTTGCTTCATTTAATTTCTGTGTTGGGTCGGAAAACGATACTACATATTCCCCCTCATCTTCCCTTACCATAACAATCAACGGACTTGAGGCAGTAATATCGCCGTACTTGCCCCCCACCCAAAAAACCATTCCCGTAATGCCACGCTTGTTTTCTCTTACCGCCTGAACCTTGTCGGTGTTAGCCAAAACCGTTATATCAGGGTTTAAGGCATATTTTGCAGTTTCCACCGCTGTTTTATCGGGCAGCAGTACATATGAGTAAGACTCGTCTTGGGGGTTAGTGCCATGTGCAAACCACATTTCCAACAAAGAGGGTGTGGTTGTACTGTTTCGCATAGTCAGGTTACCGCCTCCCGGGAAATAGTATCCCCCAGTACCCGAAACATTTGCCCATGAGGGGTTTTCATAGGATTTTTCATACCCCTTTGTTGCAGGCATAAGTTCTCCGCCCTGCATAATGTCCTGTGCGGCATACACTTTTGTGCCTGCCCTTAGCACACGGTTTTCAACAAAGGTATAAACAGGCGAGGAGGATGTAGATTTTATCCCCGCACCCAAAGCCACCACCTCGTCGTCAAACAAAAACCATGATTTCTGTGCATCAAGTGTGCGGTTTGAAGATTGTGTGAACATTGCCGCTACTGAAAATTCACCCTCAAACTCCACACCGCCTACAAAATCCTGTGTTGATGCGGGGTCCCCCTGACCGTCCTGACGTTTGGTTGCATCTTCCGTTGTCCCCGGAAGGCGGTGCCAGTTTACATTTGACCAAAAATCTCTACCGTAGGGGTTTGCATCTTCCGCATTGTCATTGTAGAGGTATAGCATACCGTCGCCCGTGTACCACCCTTTTTTATTTTCCCCGTAATCCTCATACTTTGCAATGCGGGATGATGACATGGATATGCCCACCGCATAACCGTTTCTTTGCTGCACCACCCTGTCACCGGTATAATATACCCTGCTAAACTGCGGATTATATTCAGAAATACTTGTATCCTCCATAGCCTCGTCAAACATGCTCATATAGCTAAAGGGAAGTGCCGCTTTTATGGCATTTTCATTTTTGCCCTTCACAGTATGCCTTATAAGCTGCTTTAAATATATATCTTCTTCATACCCAAAAACACCTATAAGCCCCACCAAAGCCTTAGTAAACGAATTGGTGCCGTAGGAGAGTTCAACATCTCCCCGAACAATGACCCTGCCCTGTACCATGCTCATCATCTTGCCGTTGTAAATAAGGGGTTCATATGCATTTTTAATATATTTTATAATTTCATTTTTCGGGAAAGAAGGTTCAAATCTTGTTCCCGCATGAACACAAATCACATCAAGGGGAAACCCTAAGAGTACAATCACACCGTAAGTGCCTGTATATGGAATGTTACTGTGCCATATGTACATATAATCTTCTTGCAGCCCGTCTCCGCTTTGCACCCTTTGTATTATCTTGGGAATATCGCCAAGGTATCTGTTTAAGCGGGTTTCGTTTTCCGCAAGAATTGCGGCAAGTATACACTGCGCATCTATCCTATGCCCTATGGCGGTTGCACTGTTTGGGTCTGTGTACCACTTGTCGTAAAAATAAAAAACCGGGGCTAAATATTTGTCAATGGCAGAACGGCTCATTTCAGGTTCTAATGCCAAAAGTATCATAATCAAGTCATTTGGCACACCGACATACCAATCCCACCAATTGTGCAGATTTATGTTCCTCCACCCTTTGTTTTCCATCTCCTTTGTGCCGTACAGGTTATTGTACAGCCATTCCAAGCCAAACAAAATGTCATCTTTAAGAGCATCGTCGTGATAAAGTTCACTGCCGTATGTACCATACATTACGGCCATTCTTCTCAGGCGGTTATATTGTGAGCGCATCTCGCTTGTGGCTGTAGGGAATGTGTTCCCGAATAATATTGTAATACCGCTCCCCCGGTTCATCTGATTGCGGGCGTTTTTGCCCGCAGTTTCAATTTGGGTAATTGCTAAGTTTACCGCCCCATCATCCGGGTCAAGTGTTTCGTCACCCAAATAAAAGCTTCTCCATTTTTCCTTGAGGATTGTAAAATCAGAGGATGCGGCATAAACATTTTCTGTACCGTGGGGGAGCGCCCATGTGCAAAGCAGGGATAAGATTATACCCCATACCGCCAGTTTTATTAATGTTTGTTTTTTTACTGCTAACATGAACGTCTCCCTTCACGGATTTATTTAAAATCTAATTCTGTGCTGCAACCAACTCTCCCTGTGCGGCAAGGGGCAACAAAGTGTCCGCCCCCCAAAGGAAGGCCTTAACTTTTTTGCCGTCAGCATCATCAACCGTAATACTGTTTTCCAAAAAGCCCACTGTGTTTACCGTAACATATTTTAAGCTTATATCCACAAGTTTGTCATCGTCATACACCGCCAGTATGAGGCTGGCATCCTTCTTGTTTTCGTCAGGCTCGGCGGTTACAACTTCAAGCACCGCCTTTACACTGCCCTCCGACAGGGTATTGCCCACAACAGGCTCGTCATCAATATAGAACACCGGTGGGTTTACCATCAAACGGTTGACGGCAATAGTGTATTCCACCGCTGCACCCCCGCCCGAACCTGTTACTATTACCTTGTTTCCGGCACTTACAAAGGCGGTTGCATTCAAAGGCTCTCCGTCCGTCCCGACAACTGTTACTTTATTTGTGGGATGCACTGTGGTGATGGCCTCTATCAGTTCCTCCACAACGGTTCCGTCCTCAATACCCGTAATCATTTTGTTCTCATGGTCCAAACTTCCAAGGCTTATATCCGTAATCCCAACATCCCTGAGGGCACCTATTTTATAATATTTAAACATTCTGCCGTCACTCGCTTCAATAGCTATTACCATACCGCTCCCAATTAATTCGGTTTCTGCAAGGGGGGTTTGAAGCGTGGTATCCGATGCGGCATAAACCCTTACCGCTTTGCTGTTTGTAATATCAAGCTTGTCTAAAACCTGTGCAATTGTGGGGACAGCTCCCTCGGGCAACTTGTCAATATTAATTGTTCCCTCATTATAACGCTGAACACCTGTTGGGTTTGAAATGGTTACTGCCAAATCATTTGAAGTAACATTTATGTCCTCGGGAAGAAGAATATTTTCAGTACCCGCATCAAAATAAAACGTTTCATAAACGTCATCAAAATATACCGCTCTGGACGTGGCTGCCGTATTGGAAGTACCCATCATCCAAAGATTATCTACACCTGTAACCGCTTCAAAACCACCCGCATTTGTTTCAACACCGAAGTCCTTCGAGGCGAGGAGTTCTCCGTTGAGATAAGTTTCGATTTTATTTTGTACATCCACATTGTTGCCTACCGTGACAACGAATGTCATATTGTACCATCTGTTAAGTGCGACATTTGCCGACATGGAATTGCCAAACGAATAAAACACGCCGTTGCTGCCAATTCTAAACGGGAGCATTGCTGAGGGCATCATTATACGGTTTCCGCCACCCGTGGTCCCATCCCCCCTCCTGTTGTAATAGGGGAAATATATATCCGTGTTATCGTTCGTGTCACCTACCGCAACAAGAACGGATACAACCACCTTGTCACCATATCCTATTACAACGGGTTCGCCATTCTCATTTGTTATCGGCTCACCATCTTCCCCCATTTTGTGTATCAAACGTTTGCCGTTAGTGGTTATACGCATTTGATTTACCGAAACGCCCTGCGGTTTTCCCAGCAGCATACTTATGTCTTGTGCCTCTTTCCCAAGCGCCCCCTGTGCTGACTGGGCGTTAGTTCTCACAACGACAACATCACTGCCCGCAAAGCTTAGCCCTGTGGTTTGTCCCCCTATGTAAGCCGATGTGCTTTGGTCATTATAGGTCGAAAAATCATAGTCAATATAAACCTCCCGATAGGAATTCTCCGCCGATGCAGTAATCCCCGCTCCGCATAACGCAATTCCTGTTGCCAATACAAAAGACATAACCTTTTTTAAAGTTCTTCTTGCCATCCCTGATCTCTCCTTCCTTACTTCTAATTTTTGTACTCCGCCACTTGCTCCACGCTACCTTTTGTTTGCCCGAAATGTTACTTTTTATTGTACATTATAAACATAACACCTGAATTTCTGCAGGTCAATCATTTATTTTTTCCATTGTCGGCATATTTTATAAAAACTTCAAACCATGGGCATCGTCATTTTTTTAAAGTAGTCATATTTTACACTTTCGCTGTTTTTTCCAAAAAAAAACGGATAGTTTTCAAACTATCCGCCCAGTACTATTTTTTCTTTTTATATTGTCCGGGGGTAATTGTATAGTACTTTTTAAAGGTTTTAATAAGAGCGTTGCTATCGTTAAACCCTGTTTGCTGTGCAATTTGTTCCACCGAAAGATTTGTCGCATCAAGCATCTCCCTTGCCTTTTCAAGCCTGAAAGTGATTAGATAATCTATGAACGTGCTTCCCACCGCCTCTTTAAACAACCTGCTGAAATAATTATATTTAAACCCCGTATGCTCCGCCAGCATATCTAAAGACATGTTTTTATCCATATAATTCTCGCTTATATATTTGAGTGCCTTGGTTTTTAGGTCATCATGATTTGTCTGCCGTGATATATCCTCGCACAGGGACATGCAAATTTCCCTGAGAATTTCAAAACATTCTTCCACATGGTCATTTTTTGAAATGTTGGAGCATATTCTTCCGAACTTTTCATATTTGTCTGCATCGTTTGCATACATATCATCTAAAACCTTGTAAACAGTTAATGATATATTATTAATCAGGCGTTTTAACAAGCTTTGAGACAGTTTCTTTTCACAATAGTTTACATTGTATATTTCCTCCAATATCTTGCCGGTGTTTTCCTTTGAACCAACTTTAATATTTCTGATTAAAGCCAGTTCTTTTTCCACTGTATAATAAATCCTGTTACTTTCCTGATTTTTAATGTCCGTATAATAAACAAGTTCCTCGCCATTGCCATAACGAAGTGCGGTTACTGCCTCGTCATAAGATTTGTATATTTTTTCAATGGCGTCCACCGCAGTCCCCACTCCGATGTTGAGGGAAATTTGATATTTTTCATTAAATTCATGCAGGATTTTCTCTAAAATGGATTTCAATGCGGCGGCATCATCATAATTTAAAATATACACATAGCGTGAGTTGTCAGCACGAATTGAATGATGAGTTATGCGTACCTCCTCAAGCAGTCTTGATATTATTCGGTTACTTTCCTGCCACGCAGCCTCAAAATTTACCGTAGCAAACCTTGCCATGGCCTCATCAGTGCCGGATACACCCACCGCTGCCACACATATTTCCTTTTTGTTAAAAGGAATACGGTCATTTTGTTTCCATATTTTTTTCTCGTTTTCGTTAAGACTCATGTCATATAAAAACTTTAACAAAATATGTTCGTTCATATCGGCAGTAAGTGCTTTGTTTTTATCCAATATTTCAAGCATCGGTCTTGTCATACGCTTTGCACCGATATTTGCCGCAAATATGCTGGCGATAAGCCCTAACAAAATCAGAGAAATGAAGATTACTGTTGCAACGCCCGCCGCTCCCGACAATGCCCCCCGCGGGAACACGCTGATATAACGAAGATTTGCAAGCCTGGATGTATTGTAAATAACAGTATTGCCACCCACCATGAACTCTCCGTTTTCGTCCGCAATAAGCCCCAAGTCAAAATCATAATCAAAATGGTCCGTTTTTATAAAGTCGTTGCCATGCCGGTCAACAATCGCAAACGACCAGTTATCCCTCGCACCCATATAACTAAGCTTTTCTATTACCGCATCCCTGCTTATTGACACGATGAAAGCGCCGCCCTCATCCATATAAGAATTGCTCAGCGGCCATACAATTAAAGCCGGTGCGGGTGAGCTTGCCGACGCAAGAACCGGTTGCCTGCTACTGTGGTCAATTATTTCAACCCACTGCCGAAAGTCATAATCACCGCCCCGCAAATACTTGTTATAATATTCCTCGGGGGTGTAGGCGGATTGCTCGTCAATAATAATATTTTTTCTTTTTATATAAATGCATACATTTTCCACTATGTCCTTACTGACCTGATATTGGTTTATAGACTTGCTTACCAACCATAGGTCGTACGAGTCTGTATCATCGTCCGACATCAGCTTTACAACGGTATCATGAATTTGCATCTGATACCGTATATCCATTACACTCTCTATACGTTCATCTATGCTGTTTTTAATTTGCTCTAAAATATTAAGGTTCAGCGTACGGGTATCCTTAGATATGCCCGCAAAAAGAAAACCGCTTGTTATTATTCCAACAATAATAATCGGTATTGTAACAATTATAATATAAGACCAAAATAATTTAAGAAAGAGCCTGTTATTATGTTTCATAATCTCACAACCTATTTAGCTAATTGCAAAGTATTTTTATATGCACCTATTTTAATATAATATCACCGTTTCCGAACACCGTGAGGTAAAACTCAGCCGAAAAGCATATGACCTTGCCACAGTAATTGTGTTTATTATACCATGATGCCGCAAAACATGTCAACAAACACCGGATGAAACAAAAAAGGCAATCAGAATATAACAAACACCATCGTCCCCTTGACGCTTAATTATAACTTTAACATCAAATTTATTTCATCCACTTTTTCACAATATAATTTGCATGAGGTTTACACATACTATTTATATTCTTGCTTTGAAAGGAAGAGTGATGATGAAAAGGATACTGTGTTTATTGAGCGCTATGTTTTTTCTTTTTCCTCCTACAAATATTGCTCATGCTGATTGGGTTCATAGAGTTCACCCCGGTGAGACGCTTAGCAGTATATCAAAATATTACGGAATTACAGTAGACACGCTTTTAGGCAACAATCAATACATCACAGATGCTAATATGGTTTATACGGGGCAAGTACTGATAATACCAGGACCGAATAAACAAGCGTATCAGGTTAAGTCCGGCGATACATTATTCGGGATTTCAAGAAAGTTTGAAATCTCGGTGTCGCTGCTGGCTGATTTTAATCAGCTAAATAATCCCGATTCCCTTAATATCGGACAGGTGCTTATTATCCCCCGAGTGTATGTGGTAAAGGCCGGAGACACACTTCATAAAATTGCTTCAAATTATGGTATTACCCCAAAGGATATTGCACAAGAAAATATTTTACAAGATATCAATATGCTTTTTATCGGGCAAACACTGTTCATACCCTATCAGTTGATTGAAAGGGAGGATTTGATGGCAAATGAAAGATATTTGTCTGCCATCTCAGCTAAATTCCCAAATACTTTTTATTATAAAGGTTTTGGCGGAAATAAGCAGGTGGCGTTGACCTTTGATGACGGACCGGGCAAAACCATTACCCCTCAGGTACTGGACGTGTTAAAGCAATACGGTGTTTCGGCAACATTTTTCTTGTTAGGCAGTAACATGGCAGGCAATGAGGATATCGTGAGAAGAGCGGTGGCGGAAGGACATACCATTGCCAATCACACCTGGAACCATCCCGATTTGCGCACATTAAGCGATGAACAACTGCAAGAAGAGATGAAACTACAGGAAAACGAAATAAAAGCCATAACCGGGTTAACACCTGCATTAATGCGACCCCCCTACGGATTTACAAATGATGGGGCTTTAAATAATTTAAGCCGTATGGGATATCGGGTTATTAACTGGACTGTTGATTCTAAAGACTGGAGAGATCACAACGTAGATCAGATTTTAATAAATGTCATACCTGACGTTAGGGATGGCTCTATAATCTTAATGCATGATTATCTCACTCATACAACAACAAGACAAGCACTTCCTGAAATTATTCAAACCTTGAAGTGGCAGGGATATACATTTGTTACAGTGGATAAGATGTTGGGTGTAAAGGCATACAAATAGGGGATTAGAGTCAAATCTCTCGTCCAACCTATAGACGGTTTTGTTAGGATCGCTCATCAGCAAATATCTCTCCCACGCATGCCCGTAGGGTACGCAATATGGCTTACGCCGTGTGCAAATCTTGGTTCAATGTTCTCCGTTTCCGAACATGGTGAGGAAAATTTCATAGAGATTTTGGATGACCGGGTGTAGAATCCAATTATATTTTGCTAGGGGGTTTATATACCCATTTATATCATAATTTTTCTATTCTGTACTTGCCCCTTACTTTATCTATGCTGACAAGCTTTCCTTCCCTCATTACATACCACGCATCAAAACCATTAAGCCTGCTTGCCCGTGACCCTTTAGCAAGGGCTGCACAGGTATGAATATCAACCTCCTCATTATTATAAAGAAGTTTTCCGTTTGCCAGCAAAGTACCGCCGGCAACATTATTTTTTAAATAAAACGTTTCTCCGATTATAAAATAATTTTCAGCTATCATTTCCGAAAACATAACCCTTGGCGGCTTTTGGTCAAAAGCGGCTTTTTCAATATCTCCGATTTCTGCCGAAATTTTATCCAGCCTTTTTTGCCCATAAACGCAGTATTCATCTTCTCTTTCAATGGCTATGTACTGCCTCCCCATTTTTTTTGCAACTGCGGCTGTGGTCATGGTTCCCCCAAAGGGGTCAAGTATTAAGTCATTAATATTTGATGAAACCCCAATTATTCGTCTTAAAAGCTCTTCGGGTTTTTGAGTGGAATGAAGTTTCTCTCCATTATCATTTTTCAGCCTTTCCCTTCCTTGGCATATGCCTATCTTCCAAACGGAACCTAATTGCTTTCGTATACCTTTGTTAAAGGCTTCCTCTTCAACCGTATCTGTATTAAATTCCTTTGCCGTTTTGTAGTTAAAGGTAAACTTCGATTTTTCTGATTTAGCTGCCCAAATTAAAGTTTCATGGCTATTATTCAGTCGTGTTCCCATGAAATTAGGGGTAGGGTTCTTTTTTTGCCATATCACATCATTTATAAACCAAAACCCCATTTCCTGCATTATTGCCCCTATAGAATATATACATTGCATACTGCCTATGACCCAAATAGAGCCATTTGATTTAAGAATTCGTTTACATTCATAAAGCCACTTTTTTGTAAACTCGTTATAATCCTCATTGCTTTTAAATTGATTGTCCCAATTGTCATCACAGCCATCATACCGTGTACCCTCAACCCTGTTAAGAACACCGCTGACACGCATCCAATAAGGCGGGTCGGCAAATATTA
>CAZNYY010000047.1:0-10843 GCA_964577335.1 uncultured Oscillospiraceae bacterium
GGGAATTCGGTAGTATAACGGGAATGTTGATACGAATCATTTTCTTTTAAGCAAATGAAATTGTGAACACGGTTATCCTGAAGTTTTACCTCAACCCATTTAGCGGCTTAAACTTCGGGATAACTGTTTTTTGCATAATCATGGTCATCGGATATCGAAATAACGGTGACATTGCCATTGCAGAACGCATAGAAAATCTTAGAGGAAAGAGAAGCGAACTGTTTTATAGCATACAGAAATGCCCGTGAAAGTTGCATTGTTTTTCTATAGTTAAACGCATGAACCTAAATTCAGAAATATTGTTGTAACAATAAAAAGTATCAATAGTGACCGATACTTTTTATTTAATATTTAAGCTTTCATTTTGCTCATAATATGAAGTTCAAATCATTTCAGAAAGAAATCGAGGCATAAAACGGCTAAAAGGCATCAAGCATAACCTCCTGTTCAACTGTAACACCATACAAAAGAATGCGATCAATGGCGTCCTGAAATATAGAAAAACGATCATCTTGCTTCAACTTTTCTATTGTTTCCAAGTATTGCTTGGTTCTTGAGAGTCCCTTATCACTAAAAGCGTTCACCTCTTTAGCTCCCATATTCCACGGAATGAGAGAAGGAACATAAACGGAAAGCTGTGCAAACATTCGAAAGCCCCCCATATCGATGTCTCCCCAAAAAAGAAATTGTGAATCAGGAGAGGAATGGTCAACAATCTTTTGAATAAATTTTCTCTTTTGGGACTTACAAACCCTCCGTGAAAAAGGACAAGTTCATCACTGCGTTTGCGTTTTATCAGATATTCATCATAGCATGTTTTATTTTCTATAAATATTATAGATTTTATATTCCGCATATCAATGTGCTCAATCTCATTTATTGCTGTACTTGGCACAGCAATTCCACAACGCAACATGGGATAAAAATCACAATTTCCCAAAGACGTATGTATCGTAATCTTACCTGACAACTCATACAACTCACAGCGGGCGAAAATACCAAGTAACGCAAACTGTTCGCGCCAGCTAAGCTCGTCTTCCTCTAACGCTTCGATAAGTGTAGGTTGATTTTTAGATGCAATCAAGAGAAAAAGTTCTTTTACATTTTGTTCAAAATACTTGGAATCATTAAAGCATTGAATACTAAACGCCCTCATAGTCATATTTCCCCCTTGCAGCTTATCATATTCCAAGAAGGCCGTAATTAGATCTTTGATAGCATTTGATCCGTATTTGCACAATGGGGTCAGGCGTTTTTTGCTTTGTAATATTGATATTTGATTGCCAAAAAACAATGTAATCCATTCAACCCTGCATTGCTCTATGATTGTCTGAAACATATCGGTATACCGTTTAATTTGCACCTCAATAGATTCCCGCTCAATGGATAGATAGGCATTCTCCACCTGTTCGAGGTTTAGCCATACTTCCTCTATGATAAACCCTTTTCTTCCGTGCAACCATTTAAATAATACGATTTGCTGTTTTTCCAGTTCAATAACTGCATGATTAAAGCTGTCACGTATTTCTAAATTACGAACGTCATACTCAGGCAGCTCTTTTGTTCTAAGCAAGACCCGCCTGTTGGAAAGCCCTGACCCCTGCGAATGAAGGCTCCGTTCATATTTATCCAATAAACTGTTTACTAAAAACCTTTTATAATTCAAGTATCGTATCCTCCATTTTTTGAGACCATGGCAATAATTGCATATGGTATTTTTGTCTATAGGCCAGCAAAGTGTTATCAGCCTCCGGCATGATATTTGGAAGCTTGTCGGGCGGAGTTGAAAATATCGCTTGAAGTCCCATTTTGCGCAAAAGCCTTACGCATTCTACAATCCGTTCGCTATCCATTTTGTTAAAGGCTTCATCAAAAACGACCAAACGCATAGTGTTGCCGTAGCTTGTGTTGTCATGTACACGGTACATATTGGCAAAAGAGGCAAGCATGGCAATATAAAATGGCGTTTGCGTTTCGCCTCCGGATTTTGTATTCAGGGTCTGAGAAAGAAGCTCCACTTTCCCGTTTTGGTCGGTTGTTTCTAAATCAAAATGAAGATATGTTCTGTAATCTGTAAATTTCTCGATATTTTGCTGCAATTCGCTTTGCTTGCGCGCGTTTAGCTCAATATCATCGGAGGCGATAATCCGGCTAAATAACTCATCAATTAAAGCACCATATCTGTTTTGAAACGCTAACGAGAATAACCCTTCGTTATTTTCCATCAGGTCAGGGTCCATAATCATATTATAATATTCGATATAATCGGGATTCTTCGTAACCTTAAACTCATATTCTTCCGAACCGAACTGACGCTTTTTCAACGCTTTATTTAAATCCCTTACCTGAGTTTGAACCGCATCTATGTTCGCTTTTATTTTAGCAAGAAAGTCATTTTGAAATTGTTCCAAAGCGCTTTCTCTTGCTTTTTTGATTTTTTCCTTATATTGCGGAAGCTCCACATCATTAAGATTTTTAAGCTCCGCATCGAATTCGTTGTTATCCATATCGTCCGGGCGGTAAGAGCAAGGCGGAAAGCTGTTTACATATTCCCGCCGCTTATACACAAGCTCCTGCCAACTATAATCATATCTTTTTTTCGTTTGCACCAACTGGTCCCCAAAATTTTTCAGAATGCTTTTAGAGGATTTGAGGCGGGAAAGCTCTTCCTGATATCTTGCATCTCCGGTAGAAGCTATGTAAGCTTCGCTGAATCTTTCTGAAATCCATGCTTCTTTTCCTCGAAGGTTTTCGTTATGCTCCGGCAATATTTCATTTTGAATCTTATGAATGCGGTCCTCACATAATGCTTGGCCGCTTGAATTTTCTTCACGCTTTTTTTGATTTTCCGCAATAGAACTTTTGATTTCGCCTATTTGTTTATCTATATTGAAAAGCCATGTGAGATCAAGATTTCCAATTTCATAGGTGATTTTATCTAATTCTTTTGATATATCCTGTATGCGCGCATATTTTTCAGGCATGGCGGCAATGGTTTCACTCATAAAATACTCTGTAAACAGTATTTCCCTGCTCTCATATGGCAGAAGCATATCACGTGCCGCAGACAGGGCGTCTATCTGTTGTTCCAATCGGCTTAAAGCGTCTTTTGTTTCTTTTATTTGCCGCTTGATTGCCTGTTTTCCTATATATGTATATTCCATGATATTTCTCGGAATAGCTCTGGAAACATATCCCTGATACAGCATACCTTCCGCAGTAATGGCAACGCTATGTTTGCGTAATTCACTTATATGACCGCAACAAATAACCCTACCCAAAAGAAAATCCATATATTCTTTTACAAGGGCATTCGTAACGGTTACCTTTGTCGCAAGACTATTTGGCATTCGCTGGATATGTTGATTTCGACGGACTTTCTCGATATCTACAAGACCATATCCGTGGAATTCGCGTTTTATTTGATTATATACCCTCAGTGCGGCGTCATAATGCTGCGGCGGTACAATAAGAAGAAATCTTTGTGTGTTCAGATATCCCTCTACAGCACCTTGCCAAACGGGGTCTGATATTTCCATAAGGTCAGCTAAAATATATGTTGGTATTGCACCTGTCTGGGAGGACAATCCCTGATCCAAAGCGGTTTTAAATCTTAAAAGCTCATGCGGGTAATTCTTAATACCCTTTTCCAGCTTTTTTAAAGCGGCAAAATGTGATTCATGTTGAGCCTTTTTATCGGCAAGCGCCTGTTTTGTTTCATAACAGGTTTTTCTCAGCAAATCCGCATGTAACCGTGAACTCTTTTGAACAAATTCAAATACCGACAGGTTAATTTTGCCTAAATCATCCGCCGAGCATTGTTCGATTTTCAGAAATTCTTTTTTCAATTTGACAGCATCGGACAGCAGAGGTTCATACATGGGCTCCTGCGCCCATGGTGCAGCCTCAAGCTTTTTACAATAGGAAAGCCATACAAACGCTTCGCGCCGAACCATGTCGGCTGTGTTTTTTAATTGCTTGTCTAACTCGGCTTTTTCCGCCGATAATACCTTCTTTTCCTGTTCAAGCCGGTCCACTTTCTGAGATATTTCACTGTTGGCTTTATCTCTTAAAAGCTGGTCATGGCGGAGGTTCAACCCCTCACTTTCTTTCTTCAGTTTTTCATATTCACTGTCAAGGTGTAATAATTCTTCATTTTTGTCTTTTAACTCAATTTTAAACTTAAAAACATAACTTTCCTCTATTTCTTTTTCGGCTCTTGCCTTCAGATATTCATGCAAATTTAACAGTTCGAAAGCACGAAGACGCTTCACGTCAAGTTCGTGGATAGCCTGCAGATGGGTTTGACGTTCCTCTTGTCTTATCGCCAAGGTTTCCTGATGCTTGTAGTCCTGAATATTCTGTTGCATTGCCGCAATATCCGGCCTATCCTGAATGTCGCAGACATTTTCAGTAATAAACTGCTTAATGTCGACAATCGGCTTAAAAGACACCCCTTTTTTCAAAAGAGAAAAAATTTGCTCCGTATGTACATTCCATTTCGCTTTAATAACAGCTTTATATTTTTTATTATTATCATAAATTTCCTGTCGGGATTTATATGTTTCCTTCAGATATGCCCTTAGCTGAGCAATATCCATGGGCTGCCGTCCAATAACAAAGCAATTTTCGGGGATGCAGCCGTCAAACATAAAGAAATTATACCTTTCACTGCTACCGGGATTGCACTCAAATATAATCCCGAGAGTGTATGAGCTTCCGGTATAATCGTCAAAAAATTCACAGGCAATATAGGTATTAAAGAAGCGCCCTTTTCTTGACTTGGGATTATTAGGGTCACTGTCGGCCAGTAAGTATCCATCCAAAGTTCTTTTTGCCCCTTCATTGGCGGCTTTATTAAAGTTGCGTGAACTGACCTCTCCCAACAAAACTATCATTAACGCATCTATAAAGGTAGATTTACCAGCGCTGTTTTTCCCCGAGATATAATTGATATCATCAAAATCTACTATTAATTTTTCATAATAGAACCAATTAATCAACAGTACTTTCTTCAGCTTCTGCATGGTTTCCCTCCTAATCCGTTTTCTTCATTTGCTCCACAAGCGCATTAAGCTTTTCCGCAGATACTGCAATAAATATGGTTGGCAATATTGTAAAATTGCAAGACATTTCATTATATCTTCCTTCAATGGGAACGATAATACTATGTTCCTCCAATAATTTTAAAGAACGTCTGATTTCGTCCATATTCGGCTTTTGACGCAGTAGGCTGAAATCAGTTATGATTTTGTCCAACAAATCGCGTACACTGCATATAACGTCCCGATATAATCCGGCACTCTCACTGTTTTCGTCATAGATTAGCCGGAGGGCCAACAAAATTCCGGTGGTAATTTTATTCATACTCAGACGATTTTCTTCCAAATCATTCAAAACATAAAAATAACCATTAAACTCATCCTGATAAATATCCCATCCCAGCAAAGAGAGATAATCCTTTACAATTTCCTTGTACCGGACCAGGAATGTATACTCGGGATTAGGTATATTAGCGCCATTTTTATATATGGTGCGCACCACAAATGTCTTTCCCAAAAGGTGGTTGCAGGAGGAGCGAAAAAGTTCACGTTCTTTTTGGGAAAACCCTTCTATCACAGAATAATCCACTTGTCATCATCCCTTTCTATCAAACCGGATATCCGGCAAAGTATAATTACCCATATCAACAATATCGTCGGACAGATGTATTTTGTAAAAGCTGTCCCTGTCATCGCCCATCAGAACGCAAAGAAAAGATAATATATAATCGTTGCTATCTTGCAAGTTGAAATCCTTTGAAAAAGCTATGGGAGAATCACCTAAAACTGTTTTCATATATTCCATCACCTTGGGTTTGCTATAGGGCGTGTTAATGATATCCTTATATTCATCTTCAATTTGCTTGCGCAAATCAGGCTGTTTTTCCTCAATAAGCACAGGGTTTTGTTTTAGGCGCTTTTGCGCCTGCCTACTTGTATACAGGCTTTTTTCCGATAAATATTCCTGTCCGTAAACCTGAAAAACCTCTTGAATTTCATTTAAAATTTCTGTATCTTTTCGGGACTTTGCCAATGCCGAAAGAATATATATGAGATTTCCGCGGGCAGTCTTATCATTGTTAGTCAAATATTCGATTTTTTGCGTGGTTGCCCGGGTATACTTTCGCACCTTGTCATCTATTTCCTTTAAATAATCAACCTCAATACTTTCATAACTCTCTTTTATATAAAAAATCTTAGACACGATGTCACTTCTGCATTCATCTAAAGTATTATGCTTTTTCTCCAACAGTGCGGCATTGGCAATTGCATTTAAAGCATCGTCATTTTCAAGCCATGAATCAAGTATTCGACAAATAGGCGCTTTGTATTTGGGAACAGAATCTTTGATTTTCAAGGGTTGAATATGGGTCTCAATAATTCGATGAAAAAAATCGTCGAAATGTGCCGATAATATTTTATTTACATTATCGGTTCCGATAAGCGTCTGAACATATCGATTGATATTGTGATATACTTTTTTTAACATCTTTATCATGGATTGTGTTTTGTCATAAGCACTGTATATAGCCATTAACTTTTCAAAGGAACCGGCACTTTCATCATTGGCCGTTTGATTCAGCGTAGCGTAGGTTTCGTATACATATGAGAATCCGCTGACAGTTTCAGTATGGAGCATTGATACAAATAATTCAAGAATACGGATGCTGTAGTCGGGAATAATGATGTATTCCTCAAAATTTTGGTCACGTTCAATGCTTATCCATTCCTTTTCTTTTAGCTTTCTTATTAAAAATCTGGCCTTGCCCGAAATGTCGCGCGCTTCCTCCTCGTCTATGCCTTCCTCGTCAAAGTTTGTTTGTATCAGGTCACTTTCCAAACGGCTTCGAAGCATTGAAAAATAATTGTCTTTTAAGATTTTCAAGTTGTCTGCGAATGCGTCATAGAGGACCAATAACGCATTCGCATATATAAATCTATTTTTTGATGCCAAAATGCTGAATAACTCACTTGGCACAATTTCAAACAAATGCATGATGAACCTCTCCTATTTATGTTTTTTGTGGATTTAATGAACAATATGATTTCATCATCATTATAAATGTTGTCCTTCCATGTTTTAACACCTCTTGTTCATATCATGCTCCATCATGATAAATTGTCAGCTATCTTTATGAACTTGCCATTATATAAACAAAATTGCGCTCATAATATAATCTCCTGGCGCACTTATTCTTCACTGACAAATAGAGTACCGGTATCACGGCAAAGATGCTGAACCGCCGTCCGTCCGGTCATTAATGCAACAGGAAGACCACCGGGTGGCATCATACGCTGCCCCGCAAAGTATACGCCGGACAACCCATTGATAACAGCAGGGTAATTCTTCATCTTCATACTTGGCGTCATTTCAGTCATCCAGGAACCCTTCCAGTTGCCGCAATAACGTTCGTAAGTTAACGGCGTTGCCACATCGCAGACCTCTACCTGCCCTTTGATCTCGGGAATCAGCCCGGACAATGCCTCTATCACCGTGTCAGCCAGCTTTTGTTTTTCCTCCCAATATACGTTTTCTTCTTTTGCTTTTTTCCACAAATCGTAGGTGTCGCCGTCTAAAATAACAGTAATGGCGGTTTTCCCTTCGGGAGAATAAAATGGGTCAGACGCATAGTTAGTGACACTTAGGTATTCATATTTTTGTGACCACAAGGAAATCGGCTGTTTAAGCTTGAAAACAAGACCCTTCTGATATTTCTTCAAGTCAGCATTTATACCGAGCGATAGAAAAGTGGCCATCGTAGGCACAGTCACAGCATACATTTCTTCTAACCATGGCGCTTTGGGAGGCGTGTCAAACAGGCGGTCGATTGACATGGTATCCGCTGTGATAATCACGGCGTCAGCAGGCATGTTTTTGCCGTCTGTCATAACACCAACTGCTTTGCCGTTTTCTACGATAACACGGTCACCCCTTGTGTTTAAAAGAAGTTCACCGCCCAGTGACTTGAAGGTATTAACAATCCGACCGACGAATGGCAACGACCCTCCCTCGGGGAAACCGCCATCACCCCGGGCAAGGGTACCCATTGTAAAAAACAGAGGCACAACACCAGTCTTTTCACTTGTTAAGGCACGAAGCATTTCACATAAGCCCTCATGGGTGAACCTGCTGACATACTCATCTCTGGAGATTTTAGAAAAAGCACGCATCATTCTAATAGCGGAAATGGCGCTGAAAAGCAGAGAAATTGGCGGGCGAGTCTTTTTTGTCACTTTGACCCCACGCAAATCGGTAACAGGCATAGCAAGATTTTTCACTTTACGAATGTTGTTACATAAGGTTTTTATCTCTTTCGCATCTGCGGGTGCCAAGGAAAGCAAGTGCTTTTCTGTGATGTCAACATCCCTGTAGAAACGGATTGGCACTCCCTTATAGTCATATTCTATAAACGGTTCAGGATGGTGGATTCGAACACTGTCGTCCAGCGCTCCCACAGTACGCCACATCTTATGAATGGGCTCTTTTTTATCAGAACCGGTCAACCAGTGCATGCCGCCCTCGAACAGATAGCCGCTCCGCTTCCAGGACGTACAGTTTCCGCCCGCTATACTATGGCTCTCCAAAACTGTGACGTCAAAGCCGCACCTTAACGCATAAATACCTGCGCTAAGCCCTGCAATGCCGCCTCCTATAACGATAACTTTCTTTTTCATGGCAATTCCCTCCTAATGGTTTCATATAATTAGGTAAACACAGTAACAGGAGATAGTGTGATAAATTGTATTTAGCTTTTTATACTTTGTTAATATATGGTTGTAAACATAATATAGCTTTAAACGAACTTGCAATTATATAAATAATCAGTACAATTGAGAACCAACTATTACCAATTAATCTTCAATATAATAATATCATATTTCACTATATATTTCAATCAATAAAATGCCAACTTTCCCCATCTTTTTTGATGCATTGTTTAAGTTACCAATTATAAAATATCCGACCATATAAGAGACCTTATTTTCACTACCCGCTCTTTGTCAAAAAATATCAAATCAAATAATTTATCGGGAATCTTCTAACAATTCTATAATTCCGCTATACGCAAATTGCCTGTTCCGTGTTTGAAAATTATACTGCGAAACCATTCCCAGTTCAACCAACTCATTCACTGCTTTTGCAGCGGTATTAAACGAAACGCCAATGTCGAAAATAGCAGCAGCAAATGCTATGAGTTGGTAAACGAAACTTCTTTAGGTTCAAACTCATTGGAAAATCACTTAATTACTCAATGAACACGCCATGTTCATCTTTCTGTAGGGGATCATGGCTGCCTGATCAGAATGAGTAGCCCTCTCTATCCCTGCTGAATATTATAATTTAGGGGAGCAAGCCGCTCCAGTTTCTAATAGTGGAAATACATTTGATTCAGGTTTTCCTGAAATACCAAATATTTCTATCAGAATAACTAAGCTATCTTAACTCAACTTTCGGTGCGACTGAGATTAGGTAATTCGCTTAATGAATTATTCCGAATTTTCAGTAATCCTGAAAAGCGAGATCAGATTACCTATGGATTGACTGAATTTGCAAAGGCTTATGAGGAAAATCCCTCCCTACTTCGTTTTCATTTTCATAGACCATATGAGATTGCAAACAGCCTTTCCGAACTTTTGATAGAGAGAAAACAGTTTGCGGCATCAGAGCCTATGTCCTTTGGCGGCAAACGCTTTATTACTCAAAATGAAATAGACTCTGCACTTAGGCGTGGAAGCGGTGTGGAAAGCGGTAAAATGCGTATTTGTTCCTTTTTTATAGGGGAAACCGATTCTAAAAAACGGATAGTCTTTCTAAGAAATGAATACGGGATAGGTGGTACTTCTCATGCTATGAGCGGTGCCGGACATGAGGACCATAACGGAAAAGGTATCACCCTCAGCCGAGGCGATATTTCCATGCCCTATGACAAGATCACTCTTTCATGGACGCAAGTCGCTAAAAGGATTGACTACCTTATAAACACCGACCGCTATTTGTCCGAGAGGGACATAAGCTATATCCCCGAATATGAGAAAAAGCAGATTGCAGGAGAAATTTATAGCTTTTATCATGCCCTTCCGATGGAAACACCACGCCCATTCCCTTATGGTTTTGACTACCATGATGCAATTAAAATCATCACTGATACACTCGGTGATAAGGACGAAACGGAAAAAACATTGTCACAGATGAGGGAAACCATTTTGGAAATACCCCTTGATGATAAGAACTATGATGAGAGAAAACAAGCAATTGATCATCTTGAAAAATATATAGGTGGCGAGTTTGCCCTGTTTGGCAAATTTAGTGTGCAGACTAAGGAGGACCCCTCACTTTCACCGTTATGGATTGAATATCAAGAAACAAAGGAGAAATATCCCGATAGTATTGCCCTTATGCAAGTGGGTGATTTCTTTGAATTTTGGGGCGAGGATGCAAAAACCGCCGCCGAGGTCTTGGATATTAACATCACCGAGCGTACTGTTGAGGGATTGGATGCAAAACAACCTATGTGCGGCATTCCATCACACACTTTGGAGGATAGCATAAACACACTAACGGATCATGGTTACACCGTGGCACTTCGTGGAAAAGACGATAAGACGGGCGAAATGCAAACCCTGCTAATCGTATCCGGCAAGGAAAAACAGTATGATTTAGGCTTTGGTTATCTTGGTAATTGACAATGCTTTAGTGGGTATGCAGTCAAAGCAAGATGTTTGCAAGCAAAACTTAGCGGAACAGGAAAAACAGTTTGAAACCGCAAAGGTGGAGTGTAAAAAAGAGTTTCCGCAGGAGG
>CAZNYY010000048.1:0-7343 GCA_964577335.1 uncultured Oscillospiraceae bacterium
CGGCGGCGAGTTTGAGGGCACGGCGGCGCTTATAAACCTTGTAAACATTTTGGAGACAGGCAGGGATACTGCGGGGAGGGAATATCCGCATCTAACGGAGCTTGCGGAGGATGTGAATTTTTTGATTATCCCATGCGCAAACCCCGATGGAAGGGAGCATATACCTTTTGACAGCTTTGTGGGCCGCACATTTCATGACCTGAGATATTATAATCAAGGGACATGGAAGGACGGCAGCCTGTGCGGATACCCCGAGTGCAAGCGGGTGCATCCCATAGCCGACCACGCCGGATATTTAGGCGGATATTATAATGACAACGGCGTAAACCTTATGCACGATGATTTTTTTGGGGAAAAAGCCGAGGAAACTGCGGCAATTTTAAAAATTATAGACGAGCAAGCACCCGACTTCACTGTTCTTTTGCACGGGGGAACAAACACCATAAACTCAATACTTCAGCCGGCATATGCCCCTAAATGGATAAAAGATGAAGTGACACGGTTTGAAAACCTTTTGGGGGAAAAGTGTGCGCATGAAGGATTACAATTTGCAAAAATCGGGCAGGACTGCGGTGAAAACAAACGTCCGCACGGCTCCTTCAATCTTCCTGCTGCAATGTGCCATTTGGGGGGACGTCCGTGTGTTACATACGAATCAAATCAGGGGCTTTCAGACAAGGGTGTGGGTCTAACTTATGAACAAATTTATGCTCACCACATGGTATTATTTGAAATGCTGTGCGAGTTTGTACAGGAAGGGGATTTACCGCGCGCCGAAAATTTCGTCTGCGGACGAGGTGGCGATACGAAGGTAAGTTCCATTACACACCTTACCCGCCCACGGTAAGGTCAAGTGAATTTGTTGTTTTTATTTTGTGGGCAGAAAGGCGATGGAACTTAAATTGAAAACAGTTTTAAAACGCTGTGCGGCAATTATGGTATCCTTAATTATTTTTTCGGGCACAGCAGATGCGGCAAACATTACAAGATGGGACGGATATGTAGGGCTAATGACGGAGAATAGCACCGACACTATTGTAGACATGAATAAGCTTGGCGTAATAAGCGCAGCTGGGCTTACACCGTCAAGCAGAATAAAGGGAGGGGCAATGTTTACCGGTCGATGGGGGGAACATTTATCTAAAGGCACGCTAACATTTAACGGCGTGCCAAGAGATTGGTCATCCTATGAAAAAGTAATTATCCCCATTTATTCAGAAGTGCCCACAGGGGCTAAGGTGACAATAGTGCTTAGTTGCGACTATGAGCCGTCACCCGGCACGCAATCTTCATATTGGCATTATGCCTTTAATATTAACTGGACGGGTTGGAAAACGTTTGAACTTAACTTCGGGGACGATTTTCAACAATACAACAACGCAAACCTTAAAAAGGTACAACGGCTTTCCTTCAACGCAACAGGTTGGTCGGCGGTGCCCCATGCCGACTCGGTACTTTTCTTTGACAGCATAACAGCCAAAGTGGGGGAAGCGGATGCGGCGCTTGTTACAGGTTATTCTGTTACTCAAAGAAATGCATTTTTTAAGGCAATAGAAGGCGGCGCAGCAATGTATGATTTTTCAAGATTTGCTTTTTCGGAAGGAGAATCGGTGGAAATTGACCCTGAAAATTTAGCTGCATATCCTGTGACTGCGGACGGAATTACCATGGCGCCCATATCATTTTTTGAAAACATATTGGGCGGGGCGGTTTCAGACGGAGCGGAAGGTACGGTTATTGCCCTTGAGGGTAAATCAATTGAGGTTATAGCGGGGCAAAAGGAGTATACGGCGGGGGGAGAGCCTAAAGAATTTACTGTACCGCCATATACTCATGGGGGGATTTTGTATGTGCCGGCTATCGAGTGTGCAGAGGCTCTCGGAAAGAGTGCCGCCACATTTTCGGGACTTACGGTTATAGGTACATCGGCGAATATAAAGGCAATGGAGGACGACCCTCTTTTGAGCGAGGTAGGGGGATATATGACAGCTAACAGGGGTCTTAATCCGGACGATATCAGTAAAGAGGATTTTGACCTGGTAAAGGAAAACTGGCTAAAACACCTTGTCGGGGATGAGGAAAGTGACCTGGAAAATGAAATAGTAGCTGCAACTATAAAATCGGTGAACAGCAGTGCGCAATCAGCGTGGGACGCAATGAATAAATCTCCGGATGCGACTGTGCTGTTCGGCAACTCACCTATTGTAGAATCGGAGCATATGACATCTCAGTACAGTTATTTAAACAGGATGGCGAAGGGCTACGGGACGTACGGTGCGGAGCTTTATAAAAACAAAGCGCTTAAGGCAGATATAATGTATGCAACCCAGTGGCTTTACGAACACCTTTACGGCGAGGCCGAGATAACCAATACCGGCTGGAGAAACACAGGGGCTTTTAACTGGTGGGACTGGTATGTGGGTGTGCCGGGTCATCTGACAGAAACGCTGCTTATAATGGAGCCTGACATGACACAGGCAGGGATAAACAAATATTTGGCACCGTTTAAGCATTTTATGAAGATAATGCGTAACAGGAAAAACTTGACGGATGCCCAGTCACGAATCCATGTAGTCACCTTGGCGGCGATTTTAGAGCAGAATGTCGAGCTGATGCAGGAGTGCCTTGAGGACTTTGATATGGTCTTGCAGATTGTTCCCACGGGTGACGGGGTACATGAGGACTTTATGTATACAAACCATACATACTATCCGTATACGGGTGGTTACGGTACGGATGTACTCCTTAGCAGACTTGTAAGGGTCGCGTCTATTTTAGCGGGGACGAAGTTTGAGATTACAAGCGCCCAGAAATACAATCAGGCACTGTGGATGTATAATACATTTGAACCTGTAATGTATAAGGGAAGCGTTATGTCAATGCTAAGCGGCAGAAATCCTCATAACGGTATAGGTCTTGGAAGAACCGTGGTGCAGGCGGCACTTGACCTTTTGGGCTGTTTTGGACCCGAGGACGATTTAAAGCTTAAAATGCTGATAAAACGCCATGTTACGGAGGATAACTTACAGAATGTGATAAACGGGCTTAGACTTAATAGCAAGATAGCGCTTTTGGAAGTGTTCGAAGACGACAGTCTGCCTGACCCTGAGCCGATTATAGAAGCACGTGTATATTACACGGGTGACAGAGTGGTACAGCACAGGGAGGGTTACTCGGTGGGGGTTGCCTTGTCGTCCTCACGCATGGCAAATTACGAGAGCATTAACGGCGCAAATAAAACAGCATGGTACACGGGAGACGGTATGCTTTACATCTACAATTATCCCAACAATAAGGAAGACCAGTTTGGCTCGTCCTTCTGGGGAAATGCAAACCCCTACCATATGCCCGGCACAACGGTTGACACCCAAGTGAGGGAAGCGGTAAGTATAGGTTCATTCTATTTACCAACCCCCAACTTTGTAGGCGGGGTTGAGTTTGAAAATGAGTACGCCCTTGCGGTGATGGACTTTGAAGGGTATCACAACGACACTCCCCCTACAAATGTAGGCGAAATTAACAGAAGCCTGCCCTTGCTTGACAATGACCTTGTGGCAAAAAAATCATGGTTTTTATTTGATGATGAAGTTGTGGCACTTGGCTCTGGAATAAATTCCACTAAGGATTTTGATGTTCAAACGGTTGTGGAAAATCGCCAATTGCATGAAGTTTTGAAACCGGAGGTACCAAAACAAACTTCTTCAAGCGAGGTTGTAGAGTATGAAATAGTCAAAGTTACGGCAACGGGGAATGACGGAAATATTGAGGGGAATGTAATAGACAATGACTATGGAACACGTTGGTCACTTCAGGGAACCGCAAACTCGTTTTTGGTGCTTGAGCTTGAGGATGTAGTTCCGATAGGATATGCCGCCATCGCACAATATGGCGGTACTGACGGAAGGCAAGCTATTTTTGAACTTGAAGCATCCACGGACGGTGAAAACTGGCAGGAAGTTTTCAAAGGGCGTGCCAGCGGGCAGACAGAACTGCTTGAAGCATATGACATGAAGGGTGTAGAGGCAAAGTATATTCGCTATAACGGTCATGGCAGGACAAACAGTGAGTGGAACAGCATAACGGAGTTTAAGCTTTATGCACCTACAGCCGACGGGCAGGCACCGATAGCCAACCTTAGCGGAAGTGGTGACGGTACGATATACGGAGCCGAGGATATCATTGTAGACGGTCAACTTCTGCCCAAGGAGAATACCTATAAAAAGGCTTATGAAAACCCCGGATGGGTTAATGTACAAAATGCCGGAGGTTATTACTTCCCGGGCGGCGGAAAGCTGACCCTTGAAAAGACTGATGGACGAAGCAGTTTTATTGAAATGTGGCTTGAACACGGTAAAAAACCCGTAAATGACAGCTATGCATATGCTATTCTTCCCAACAAAACGGCGGAGGAAACTGCCCAGTATGCACAAAACCCTGATATTGAAGTGCTTATGTGTACGGAAAAAATTCACGCTGTAAAAGAACGCACAACAGGTCTTTTAGGCATTGTGTTCTGGGAGGCGGGCAGCTTTGGCAACATAACCGTTTCAAAGCCGATGGCGATTATGCTTAGGGAAACAGAGAAGGGTTATTTACTCTCGGTATCTGACCCCAGCCAGCTTTTGCAAGAGGCGGAAGTGACGTTTTCCCAGGAACTTATGGTCTGCGAAAAACAAGAGGGAGTTAAAACACCGGAAGAGCTGATAGAGCAATTTACACAATCTCCATGTAACGAGTATTTGACGGTTACAACAAAGAAAGGAGTTGGTACAACACTACACTTTGACTTGTCAAAATCACCGGGGAAGACATTAACAGCGAAACTGAAAAAGCAGTGACGGTATAGGCGCTCGTAGTGAGCGCCCGCAAAACCCGAATTCGCAATTGCCCATATTAAAATTATAAAGGAGAGTTAAAATCATGAAAAAGATACTATGTTTATTATTGGCTTTTGTTTTGGGCACATCCATGGTTGTGGCAGCACAGGCGGACACATTTGATTTGAAGGACAGCAACGGTTATGAGAATGTTTTGCTTGAAAGCAATTTCGCAGGCGAAAATCCCCTGGCACTTTTCGAACATAAAGGCGGTTATGTGGGGATTGCACATCCTACGGTAGGCCCGGGGCCTGTGGATGCTGTCGGGGCTGAAAACCACGGCACGGTTGTTCGTGTGCCCACAAGCCCCGCAGCGGAGAATACCTCCGGTCAAAATCAAGACCATTATATGAGACCTTCATATACAAAAATGTTCTCGGATTATAGTTCGTCAAAAAATCCAACGCCACAGCTTAGGCATAAGCTTTCACAGGCGAAACTGGAAATAGATGTTTTGCTGGACGAACATATTTCTGCGAACATACATTTTGTTGAGTATGACTGTGAAAACGTTCTTGGCAGGGGAACACGAAACACTACCAATTTAACCATTTTCAGTGAAGACGAGACCTTTCAGATGCTAAACGGCGAAACATATTCATATGACAAAAACACATGGTACTCATTTGTATACTATATAGACCATGCAAATAATTCCTACACAGCTTATTGCAACGGGGAGCTTGTTGCAGAAAACTGTAAAATACATGATAAGGGGTCGCTGGCAGCCCTTAGCTTAGGTATCCGCATACCCCCAACCGATGTGAGCGGGGGAATGTATGTGGATAATTTGAAACATTCCGTAGCTACACCTTTCAAACGTGAAATAACTATTAATAGGGAAGTGGGCGGTTCGGACTTTAACGACGATAGTGTTGCTCCCGCTACGTTTTTTAACGGAACTGTGCTTGAGAGCAAAACCAATTTTCAGTTTGCGGACTTAACCGAACAGCCCGGGCATGAGGGGCATGAACACGTTGCAAAGGGTTTGACTTATAGATGGGATGCTGCGAAAGAGGAGTATGTGCCCGATGATGCGTATATAATGACAAGATATTCTCTCATCAACCCCTCCTATACAACAACAAACCTGACGGGGGAAGCACTTGCGGAAAAACGAAAAATGATGTACACAGTGGATGTATACTTAGAGGATAAATTCAGTCTTAATGTTCAGATTGTGGCGCAAAATCCAGCCATCAATAGCCGGACTGTACTCAATTTAGCGCAATTCAACACAGACGGCACCCTTACGTTTCTAAACAATGCGCAGACAATTGCATATGAAAAGGAAACATGGTACTCTTTCAGAATATATGTAGATTTTGTGAATAGTACATACAGTCTTTGTATGAACGGCGAATTAATTTCGGAGGACGAACGTCTCGGCGGGGAGTATTTATACGCTCTTGGTGTTAGACTGCAGTCGACCGGTGTACAAACCGACAAGCCGCAGAAATATTTTTTGGTTGACAACATGCATTACTATTTTGTAAACTCCGAATATGCATCGACCTTTTCGCCAACACGCCAGGGCGAGGAGGATTACAGAGTGGCTTATATTCTTGAAAGGGATGTTTCGCAAAAAGCCATGATGATTGCTGCGACATATGACGGTGGTCGGCTGGTTTGGGTAGATACCTGTGAAAGAACGTTAGGGGAGGAAGAGGACACGGCATATATGTCAGTAGGATATAAAAAGGCGGAAGGGCAAGAAACATATGTGTACTTATGGGATTCCCCCGTCGGCATAAAACCTTTGACCGAGAAAGTGCCGCTGCAATAAAATTCGAAGGTGTAATGTTACCTTATGTTTGCAGAAAGGAAAGAAAAATGAAAAAAATTATTCACATTATTTTAATTCTTACGGTGTTGTTTTCTGCGGCTTCGGTGCCTCCGCTTAAAGCGGAGGCTGCCGGTTTTGACGGAGACGGTTATAGTAAAATTATTTGGAAAAGTGATTTTGAAGATGGTATTCCCTCCGACCTTGAGTGGAAACCGCTAAGTGCCGGGTCGGTTACACCTGTGACGGAGGAGTCGCCCGTTGATGCAGATGTTCACGGGCAGGTTGTTAAAATAGCGACCATGGGCACTGATGGGCAGATGGATCACTATTTCAGGACGGTGTACCCGCTTATAAACCCCGCTTGGCAAAGCAGTATGTTGGAGGGTGATGAACTTCGGGCGGTTCAAAACATAAGGTTTGAAGTGGATGTTATGTTTGGAGCGTATTCACCTGCATCTGTGTCTATGGTGACGCATGACAGTCTTGCAAGCAGAGTTGTTTTAGCTTTGGCAGGGTTTAATGATAAGGGTACTATGACTTTACTTGGAGCGGGCACACGGGGCTATGAAACAGGGGTTTGGTATTCATTCACTTATTATGTTGACTTTGCACAAAATACATATACGGGGTACTTAAACGGAGAGAAGATAGGCGAAAATATTTCTATGGGAAGCGTTCGC